>CAYPFE010000037.1:0-12479 GCA_964409895.1 uncultured Novosphingobium sp. | reverse complement strand
CCCACGAAATCTTCATGCCGGGCACCGAAGGCGCGGACGACTATTTCGGCTGGCTGCGCGAAATGACCGTCAACAGCGGCGTCACCACCACCTTCGGCCTGCTAGGCCATACCTGGAAGCAGCAGCTCGCCGATGTCGACAAGACCATGGCCGCGGGCGGCACCATGGTCGGTCAGACGCACAGCCGCGGCGTCACAGTGGTCAGCTCGTTTCGCTCGACCACCCCGTTCGACCGGCTGCCGGTGTGGAGCGAATTCCGCCAGCAGCCGCATGAGGCGCAGCTTGCCCAGCTCAAGGACGCGGCGACGCGCGAGGCGCTGGTCAATGCGGTGAAGGACGGCAAATACGACCGCGCCATCGGCGCCGAGGCGCCGCCGCCCGACTGGAACAAGTTCTTCATCTTCGACACGCCGCTGCCGCCGTGGAAGACGCTCGCGGAGGTCTCGGCGGAAACCGGCAAGCATCCCGCCGAGATCGTCATCGACCTGTCCATCGCCAGCGACCTCACCGCGATGTTCATGCAGCCGCTGACCTGGGCCAGTGACGAGGATACCGTCGCGGTGATGCGCCATCCGCAATGCGTGATGACCTTCTCCGATTCGGGCGCGCACGTCAGCCAGATCGCCGACAGCTCGATCCACACCCACCTGCTCGGCTATTTCTGCCGTGAGAAGGGGCTGCTCAGCCTGCCGGAATCGGTCGAGATGATCACCAGCCGCGGCGCGCGGGCCTGGGGCTTCAAGGATCGCGGCGTGCTGCGCCAGGGCGCGATTGCCGACATCAACATCTTCGATCCGGCGACGATCGCCCCGCTGATGCCCGAAGTGGTCCACGACCTGCCAACCGGCGCGCGGCGCCTGTCGCAGCGCTCGCAGGGCATTCTGGCGACGCTGGTCAACGGCGAGGTACTGATCGAGGACGGCGAGCACATCGGCGCGCTGCCGGGCCAGCTGCTTAGGCGGGCGAATTAGGGGGCGTTCTCATTATCAATGTCCCGTCAGCCCTGAGCTGGTCGAAGGGCCGATTTCCTGTTGAGGCGGTGCACGGTCAGAAAGAAAACTACGATGCTTCGACAAGCTCAGCATGATCGGGTTTTTGTGAGCTCCGTAGCCTGCTGCCCGACACCTCGGCGCGGGCGCGCCTAGCGATGACCCAATACGATTACGTCATCGTCGGCGCCGGTTCGGCAGGCTGCGTGCTCGCCAATCGCCTCAGCGCCGATCCGGCAGTCAGCGTCGCACTGGTCGAATTCGGCGGACGCGACAGCCATCCCTACATCCACATGCCCAAGGGCATCGGCAAGATGATGGCGATGCCATCACTGATGTGGCACTATCTGGTTAAGTCCACGCCCCACAACCGCATGCAGCCGGACATCTGGCTGCGCGGCAAGGGGCTGGGCGGCTCGTCCTCGGTGAACGGCATGGTCTGGGTCAAGGGCCAGCCGGCGGACTACGAGGAATTGGCTGACCTCGCCGGCGAGCAATGGGGCTGGGAGCATTTCGCCCGCGCCTTCGAGCAGATCGAATCGCACGAGCTGGGCGCGGCGCCTTCGCGCGGCGGATTCGGGCCGCTCAAGGTGTCGATCCCCGCCGTCCGCAGCGCGCTGACCGAGGCGATGATGGTAGCAGGCGGCAAGGTCGGCTGGCCGGTCAAGGATGACGTCAACGCGCCCGACGATGGCGAAGGCATTGGGTTGATGCCGTGTTCGATCTGGCGCGGCAAGCGCCAGAGTGCCGCGGTCGCTTTCCTGCGACCGGTCGAGAGCCGGCCCAACCTGACCATCATCACCGGCGCGCTGACCGACAGGGTGCTGCTCGACGGCAAACGCGTCACCGGCATCAGCGTGATCGAGAATGGCAGGGAGAGATATATATCCGCGCGGCGAGAAGTCATCCTGTCGGCGGGCGCGATTGCCAGCCCCGGCATTCTCGAACGATCGGGCATCGGCGATCCAGCGGTGCTCGATGCGCTCGGCATTGCGGTCAACCATGCGCTGCCCGGTGTGGGCAACAACGTCACCGAACACCGCGCGATCCGCATGCAGTGGCGGCTGAAAAAGCCGCTTTCGATCAACCGGGAATTTGGCGGGCCGAAGCTCGTGTGGAACGTGCTGCGCTATTACCTGACGCACACGGGTCCGATGACGGGTGCCGCGATCGAGGTGCGCGCCGCCTATCGTTCGAGCCCGGAGCGCAACCGCGCCGACATCCAGGCGCAGATCGGCCTGTTCAGCTGGGACATGGACGGCGAAGGCGGAGCGCTGGAAAAGGAGCACGGCTTCTGCGCCGTGATGTATCCGATGGTCCCGGCCTCCGAAGGCTCGATCCACATCGCCTCGAGCGATCCGCAGATGCCGCCGGCAATCGACGCGGGTTACGGCAATGTGGAGGAAGACCGCCGCCGCACCGTGCTCGCCGCCCGGCGGTTGCGCGAATGGGTGGCGGAAGAACCGCTCGCCGGCCTGATCGAGCGCGAGACCGTGCCGGGCCCTGAAGCGCAAAGCGACGAGGCGATCCTCGACTGCATGGACCAGTACGGCACCGCCGGCCTGCACACCGTCGGCAGCTGCCGCATGGGCAAGGACGAAGCCTCGGTGGTAGGTCCCTCGCTCAGGGTCCGCGGGATCGAGGGGCTGCGCGTGATCGACGCCTCGGTGTTTCCGGTGATCCCCTCGGGCAACACCAACGCTCCGGTGATGGCGCTGGCATGGCTGGCGTCCGACATGATCGTGGCAGGGGGTTGAAGCCTATCCCTCGGTCAGTACCGCTGCCAGGTCCACGACGTGGATGAACGCAAAACCCGCCAGCTTGGCGAAATGCTCGTCGATATGGGTGTCGCCGATATGGACCAGCCAGTTGCCGGTGAAGGTTTCGCGCACATTGTCTAGCTGGTGTTTGCGGCTGATGAAGTCGGGCTCGATGCCCAGCGTCGCCCAGATTTCGCCCTGTTCGCGCAAGGTGCGGTCCGACGCGCTGCCGATGACGCAGCCGCGCTCCCTGGCCAGCGCGACGAGGCCGACGGACACCGGACCCGGCGGATCGCCGAGCTCCAGCGTGCCGTCGATATCGAAACTGACGAGAGTGCCGCTGCCGAAGCGCAGCAGTTCCGCCGCCGCCTTCATCGCAAGGCCCTGAAAGCGTCACGCACTTCGCGCACAAAGATTTCCGGCTGTTCCCAGGCGGCGAAATGGCCGCCCTTCTCGGTCTCGTTCCAGTAGGTGATGTTGGGATACTGTTTTTCGGCCCAGCGCCGCGAGGCCTTCATGATTTCCTTCGGGAAGCAGCTCACCGCCGTCGGCAGGGTAATCTGCTGGGCGTTGAATGCGTTCATGCTCTCCCAATAGAGCCGGCCCGAAGAGGTGCCGGTATTCGGAAGCCAGTAGAGCATGATGTTGTCGAGCATCGTATCCACCGAGAAGACGTCCTCGGGCGCGCCCTGGTTGTCGGTCCAGGCCCAGAGCTTCTCGTAGATCCACGCCGCCTGCCCGGCGGGAGAATCGCTCAGACCATAACCGAGCGTCTGCGGCCTTGTGCTCTGCTGCTTGGAGTATCCCGAATCCCAGTCGAAATAGTACTGGGCAGCCTTCATCGCTTTCTGCTCTTCCTCGGTAAGATCGTTGAGCTCGTCGCCCGAGGCGAAATAGGCGACCATGTTGAGGTGGATGCCAAGGCAGCCTTCGGGCGCATTGGCGCCGATCCGGCTGGTCACCGCCGAGCCCCAGTCGCCTCCCTGTGCGACCCATCGGGAATAGCCCAGCCGCGTCATCAGCGTCGCCCACATCTCCGCCATTTTCGCGACGCCCCAGCCGGGTTCCGCGGGCTTGTCGGAGAAGCCGTAACCCAGCATCGAGGGCGCGACGACATGGAAAGCGTCCGCCGGATCGCCGCCATGCGCCGCGGGATCGGTCAGCGGGCTGATCACCTTGTTGAATTCGACCACCGAGCCCGGCCAGCCATGGGTGATGACGAGTGGCAGCGCGTTGGGCTCGGGCGAGCGGGCATGGAGGAAATGGACGCCCATGCCGTCGATCTCGGTGCGGTACTGGCCAAATCCGTTCAGCATCGCTTCGCAGCGCCGCCAATCGTAACCGCTGCGCCAGTATTCGCACAGCGCCTGCACCTTCGCGAGCGGTGCGCCCTGGGTCCAGTCGGCGACGACCTCCCTGTCGGGCCAGCGCGTCGCGGCAAGCCGGCGTCTGAGGTCTTCGAGCTCGCCTTCGGCGATATCGAGAGTGAACGGCGTGATTTCGCCTGCCATGGTCTCGCTCTCCCTTTCGGATTTGCCGGGGGGCTAACACGAGCGGAGAAGGTGGACAACGCAGATCGCATGCAAACCCCTTCACCTGCGCCCGCTTCCGGCGTAGCCTCAGTGCAAGACCTCCCCAAGGAGAGCGCGTATGAAAGTCGAGAGGATCAATCCCAATATCGGCGCACGGATCACCGGCGCAGACCTCACGCAATTCACCCGGGCCGACCGCGAGGTGCTGCAGAACCTGATGGACGAGCATGTCGTTCTGTTTTTCATTGGCCAGACCCTCGCACCGCGCGACTTCCTCAACCTCGCCGAAGTGATCGGCGAGTTGCAGCCGGCCGACGAGGCCGCGCCGACGGTGCCTCACATGGGCCCCGGTTTCGAGCAGATCCACTATATCGACGTCACCGGCACGGCGCGCGGGACCTATGCCGATGTCTGGCACAGCGACGTCTCCTTCTTCGAGGAACCGACCTATGGCGCGGTGCTCCAGCCCGAAACGCTGCCCAGTATCGGCGGCGACACGATTTGGGCGAGCATGTATGCGGCCTATGACGCGCTCGACACGCCGGTGAAGACGCTGATCGAAGACATGCGTGGAATCCATGAGCTCGGCATGCCCGGAAACTACATGGCAACCAGCCATCCCCTCGTCAGGGTCAATCCCCGCAGCGGCCGGCGGGCGCTGTTCGTCAACCGGCTTTTCACCAAACGGATCGAGGGACTGGCCCCAGTCGAGAGCGCGAACCTGCTCGAAATGCTGCTGATGCACGCGACCCTGCCCGAGTTCCAGTTGCGCCATACCTGGACGAGGCCGGACACCGTGGTGGTGTGGGACAACCGTTTCGCGCTGCACTACGCCGTGCGCGATTATGCCGAACCGCGCCGGATGATCCGCACATCGACCTGCGGCGAGCGGCCGGTCGGGCCACGCGAATACGCGGCGATGCAGTAAGACGCAGCCGTTACCTCACCCGCCAGTCTTTGGCAGCGCGAATGCGGTGACTGCGCCCCAGGCCTTGCCGCCGTGGCCAGGCGACTCCGACGAGATCACGACATATTGCCGCCCGTCCTTGGCTGACATGAAAGTCATCGGCCGCGTCGCGCCATGTCCGGGCAGGTCGGCCTCGAACAGCAGTTCGCCCGTCTCGCTGTCGAAGGCGCGGAAGCTGTGGTCCTGCGAGCCACCGGCGAAGACCAGCCCGCCTGCCGTCGCCATCGTGCCGCCAAAGGTCATCGTGCCGATGGTAATGGGCAAGCGCGAAGGGATCATCATCGGCCCGGTGTCGCGCGCCGTGCCGAGCGGGCGGCTCCACACCAGCTTGCCGGTCGAAAGGTCGATCGCATTGATGAGGCCGTGCGGCGGCTGCTGGCAGGGCACGCCGATCGGCGAGACGAAGAAGGTGATGTCGGCTGCGTATGGCGTACCTTCCTGGGGCACGAGGCCGCCGGCGAAGCTTGTGGAATCGGCCTTGAGGCCCTTCGCCCTGGGATTGTCGCGCTTGAGCAGCTGGACATGGGTGACGAAGCGGTTCGACAGGGTGAAGCCCAGCTGGCGCGAAGTATCGACTGCAAAGCTGCCCCAGTTGGTCCCGCCGGTATAGCCCGGGTCCTGGATGCTCGGCGTCAGGCCGGGCGGGGTGAATTCGCCATCGTAGCGCGCCTGCTTGAACCTGATCCGGCACCACATCTGGTCGAGCGCGGAAACGCCCCACATCATGCTTTCCTGCATGGGCGGCCCGGCAAGGCTGTGGAACCCGGTCGAATAGGGCTGGGTCGCGGGCAGTTTTTCGACCGCGCCCGACTGGGGAACCTTCTTCTCTTCGATCGGGAACAGCGCCGCGCCAGTGCGCCGGTCAAGCACGAAGGTCTGTCCGCGCTTGGTCGGCTGAAGCAGGGCGGGGAAAGTCTTGCCGTCCTTGCGCAGTTCGAACAGCACCGGCTGCGAGGCGATGTCATAGTCCCAGACATCGTAATGCACAGTCTGGAAATGCCAGCGGACTTCGCCGGTCTCCGCATCGAGCGCGACCACGGAGCTCGCGTATTTGTTGCTTTCCGGCGAGCGGTGCCCGCCCCAATAGTCCGGCGTGGCGTTAGCCGTCGGGATGTAGACCATCCCAAGTTCCTCATCCGCGCTGGTCGGCCCCCAACTGTTAGGCGTGCCCGAGGAGAACGGCTTGCCGTCTTCCGGCTGTCCTCGCTCACCGGGTCGATCGACGTCCCAGGCCCAGGCGAATTCGCCGGTCACCGCGTCGAACGCCCGGATCACGCCGGAAGGCTCGCCCGCATGCTGGCCATCAGCGACTGCGGCGTTGACAACAAGCTTGCCACGCACCAGCGTCGGCGGCGAGGTGACGCGATAGTAGCCGGTGTTGCGCTGCTTGATCCGGGCAGTGAGGTCGACGATGCCGCCTTGCCCGAAGCCCTCGCACAGCTTGCCGGTTGCGGCATCGAGCGCGATCAGCCGGCCGTCCGACGCGGCAGTGTAGACACGCTTGGCACAAGGCTCGTCACCGTCGCTGGCCTTGAACCAGGTCACGCCACGGCACTTGGTGGTGAACATGCCCGAGACGTCGGACTTCGCTTCGAACTTCCACTTGGTCTTGCCGGTCTCGGGATCGAGCGCGATGACGTCGGAGATCGGCGTGCACATGTAGAGCGTGTCGCCGACCATCAGGTGCTGCGACTGGCTCTGCCCGACCGGGAAGGTCGGGAAAGGCCCGACCTCCACGCTCCACACCTGTTCGAGCTGACCGGCGTTCTCGCGGGTGATCTGGTCGAGGCTGGAGAAGTGACGGCCCTGGTTGGACCCGCCGTAATGCGCCCATTCGGCGCCGGCATCGCCATCAAAGGCGACGGGCGCGCGTACACCGGCCTTGGCCGGATCGTAGCCCGAGGTAACCCAGACCGCACCGTAGACCACGACCATCGCCGCGAGCGTAACCCAGCCTGCCCGGCGGTGGTGCTTTTCGCCACGCAGCAGCGCGAGAACCAGCAGCGGCAGGCCAAGCACGAAGGGTGAGACAATGCGTGGCATCAGCGCCCAGCCATTGATGCCGGATTCCACGAGCGCCCATACCAAAGTGACAGCCATCAGGCCGAACCAGATCCAGCCCGCTTGCCGCCAGCGTCCCGAAAGAACGCCAATGCCAGCCACTGCTGCGGCCAGTCCCGCGGGAAGGTAATAGAGCGACCCACCCAGCGAAAGGAGCCTGACGCCGCCCCACGCAAGCGCCGCGCCGACGCCAAGCAGGCACAATCCGTAAACGATCCCGCCGATCCAGCCGGCCAGCTTTGCAATACCCACGGGCATCCCCCTCTGCGTTGGCGGTCAGCCCTTTTGGATTCGAGCCGCTCTCGCATAACGGTGCTACATCAAGCGCGGGCTAGATCAAAGGCTGGAAATCCTGCCAAACCCGTTCGCCCTGAGCTTGTCGAAGGGCCGTCCTTCACTTTGGTGTTAGGCAGGAAGAAAAGCAGTCCTTCGACAAGCTCAGGACAAACGGAAGTCGACAGTCAAACCCCCATGAACTCGCGCAAGGTGCGATGGAGGTGCGAGACCGGCACCTCCTGCTTCGGATTTGTGCGAAGGCCCTTGAAGCCGCGTGACTTCATGCCCTTCTGAATGCCGACCATGTTCTCGAAATCCTGCCGGAGGACCAAAGGCCATTCCTTCTCGTCGGAGAGGTCGTTGCACCACTGGTGCTCGACCTCGGGCTCCTCGCCCGGCGGGTAGCGCAGCAGCGAATAGACGTCCCAGATCGCACTATCAGGATCGTGGCCGTTGGGCCGGGCGCGGTAGGCGAGCACTGCATTGGCGCTAGGCAGGATGATGTGGTTGGGAAAGATGTGCCAGTCGCTACCGATCTCGGCCATCTCCTCGGGCGTCAGGATCGGTCCGTCGATGCCCTTGGCGGCAAGGTCCTCGATGGTGAATTCTCCCAGCTTGGTCAGCACCTCCATCCAGTCCGCCTCACGCGGGACTTCCTCGACCAGCCGGTCGACCGTATCCACCAGCAGCACCGCTTCGGACGTCCACAGCGTCTGGTCCATGTCCTTGATGTAATCGGCGAGGCCCTGGCGGATGTCGACGCCCTCGGGCGACTTGCCGAGACGTTTCGAAGGCAGGCCCGGCGGCAGCGTGTCTTCATAGCGGAACATGGCATGGCGGCCACGCGCGTAGCTGTGGGTGTAATCATCCCAATAGGGCAGCATCTGGCTGTGCGTCGCCTGGAGGTGATAGGCCTCGTTGAACATGCCGAGCACGGTCTTCCAGTTGCACGGCACCACTGCCGATTTCTTCCAGTGGAAGCGCATGCCTTCCATCCTGATCAGGTCAAGCACGGAGCGAGCAGGCTCCAGGAAGCTCTCGAAGGGTTCGCAGTCCGGGTCCATGTTGATGTAGATCCATCCGGCCCAGCGCCCAACCTTTACTTCGCTCATCGAGATTTCGTCATCGCTCAGGCAACCGCCCCAGTCGTCCCGGTCGACGACATGGTGCGGTGTGCCGTCGAGGTTGAACTGCCAGCCATGGAAGGTGCAGCGGAAGCGCTGCACATGACCGCAGCCCGCCGCCAGCCGGTTGCCACGGTGCGGGCAGACGTTGAAGAAGGCCTTCACTTCATCGGGAGCGGTACGCACGATGATGATCGATTCGTTTACGATCTCGTAAGTGTGGAAGTCGCCGACTTCGGGAATGTCCTCCTCGCGGCAAGCCATCTGCCACACGCGCGGCCACAGGAGCTCATTTTCCAACTCCGCGAATTCCTTCGAGAAATAGTCGCTCGCAGGCACGTAGTCGTCGCGGACTTCGCCGATGTCGGGGTGCTTCGTTGCCATCGCCCGAACCTCCTCTTCTTGTAAGGTCTAGTCGCTCTTGCTCGCCACCTTGATCGGCGGAGCGTTCTTCCAGTCGGCGACGCCGTCCGCTGGCACCGCGCAAGGGTATCCCGCGAATTCACCGCCCGTATGCGCCTCTGCCCAATGCGCATGGTTGAGCTGGTGCAGCGTGAAGCTGGCGTTGAGCGCGTTGTGGAAGCCCATGTTGTCGACCGTCTGGTTGACCGATTCCTTGATCATCAGCGCCGCGACCGTCGGCACCGATGCGATGCGCCGTGCAAATGCGAGCGTCTTCTCGGCAAGCTCGGCCTCGGGATAGACCTTGGAGACCATGTCGAGCCGGTGCGCCTCGTCGGCGTCGATCGCGTCGGACGTCAGCATCAGCTCCTTGGTCTTGCGCGGGCCGAATTCCCAGGGATGCGCGAAATATTCCATGCCGCACATGCCGAGCCTGGTGCCGACGACGTCGCAGAAGATCGTGCCTTCGGCGGCAACGATAAGGTCACAGGCCCACATCAGCATAAGCCCCGCCGAGAGCACCTGGCCGTGGACCTGCGCGATGGTGATCTTCCGCAGGTTCCGCCAGCGCAGCGTGTTCTGGAAGAAGTAATGCCATTCCTGCAGCGTCCTACCTTCGGCATCGCCCCGGCTGCCGCCGTTGGTCCGCCAGCTTTCGAGCTGGTCCGGTCCGGGCATCCTTTCGGCCATCGAAATCTTCGAGCCCAGATCGTGACCGGAGGAGAAGATCGGTCCGGCGCCGGCAAGGATCACCACCTTCACCGCGTCGTCGCGTTCGGCGGCGAGGAATGCGTCGTTCAGTTCCTCGAGCATCCCCCGGTTCTGCGCGTTGCGCGCTTCGGGGCGATTGAGCGTGATGCGCGTGATCGCGCCATCGTCGATGTTCTCGGTGAGGATGTACTTGTAGGCCACGTGAATCTCCTTGTGTGGTCGCGGCGTTCAATCCCACGCAGGGCTTGCCAAGGCAAGCAAAGCTTCCGATAGATCGCAGCCGAGAGGATCGGGATCAGGCGATGAGCGACGAAGACGACCTGCTGGCGATGTCGGAAAGCATCGGGAAGGTGCTTGCGGGCAGTGCGGATCGCGAGCACCTGCATGCCCATCTCGACGGCAAGATTTCGCTGGACGCGGAACTGTGGGCGCAGGCCGCCGAACTCGGCTGGCTGGCGATCGGCCTGCCGGAAGAGGCAGCGGGTGGACTGGGCTTCGGCGCGCGAGGTCTCGATGTGCTTCATCGCCGGCTGGGCACCAGAGTGGCACCGGGCCCGTTCGCCGCGTCTCTGTCGGCAGCGCAAGCCCTGGCCGATGCCGGTGTTGACGCCGGCAATTGGCTCGATCGGCTGGCAGCGGGCGAGGCGAAACTGGCAGTTCCCGCGCTGATGACCGGGGCGCCGCTCGCTGAAGCCACATGGCTGTTCGGAGACGTTGACAGTGATGCCGCGCTGGCGCCGCTGGGCAGCGGCGAATGGGGGCTGGTGCCGCTGGAAGACGCGTCCGCAATTGCGCTGTGGGATCGCACCCGCTGCCTGTTCACGGCAAACCTTGATGGCAGCGTACCCCTCGCCACATTCGATGGAGCAGGCATTGCCGAAGCGCTCACCCGGCAGCTGTGCCTGGCGCTGGCCGCGGATAGCATCGGCGGCGCGCGCGCCATTCTTGAGATCACGATCGACTATATGAAAGAGCGCGAGCAGTTCGGCAAACCGATCGCCTCGTTCCAGGCGCTGAAGCACCGGGTCGCCGATCACATGACCGAAATCGTTAGCGGCGAGGAATTCCTCTCGCTTGCTGTCGCGTCAGAGGCCAGCGGCGATCCGGACGCCGGCATCTGGGCAAGGCTTGCCAAGGCGCGCTGCACCGAGAGCTATTTGCGCATCGCGCAGGACTGCCTGCAGCTTCACGGCGGCGTCGGCTTCACCTGGGAATTCGACGTCCACATGTATCTCAACCGGGCGCGGCTGAGCGAACTGCTGGTCGCAGCCAACACGCAGCTGAAGGACGAAGCCGCGGCAGGTCTCGCCGAATCGTTTCGCGCCGGGCGCGAGCCGCTGGAGCTGGCATGATGGCGGCCGACATGCGCATCCTCTCCAAGCGGGACGACATTGGCGCTTTCCGCAGGGCGGTGCAGGACTGGCTGGCCGAAGTGGTGCCACCCGACGCGATCCAGCAGATGATCGACGCCGACGAGGGCGAGGGCGTCGAAATCCAGAAGGCCTGGATGGCCGAACGCAACAAGGTCGGGCTCGGCACGCCGCATTGGCCCAGGGAATATGGCGGCGCCGATCTCAGTATGGAGCACCAGATCGTTCTCGCCGAGGAATTCGCCCGCACTGGCGCCCCTGTCGTGCCCGCGTTCATGATTTCGCACAACCACCTGCCCGGCACGCTGCTCAGCTGGGGCACCGATGAGCAGAAGGCCAGGCATCTGCCAGGCATCCCGGCGGGCGACATCTGGTGCCAGGGCTTTTCCGAGCCCGGCGCTGGTTCCGACCTCGCAAGCCTGCGCACGCGCGCGGAGAAGAATGGCGACAAGTACATCATCAACGGCCAGAAGATCTGGTCGTCCATGGCGATGTACGCGAAATACTGCATCCTGCTCGCCCGCACCGACCCGGACGCGCCGAAGCATGCTGGCATCTCCTTCTTCCTGATGGACATGAGTACGCCCGGCGTCGAAGTGCGCCCGATCCGGCAGATCAGCGGAAGGTCGGAATTCGCAGAGTTGTTCCTCACCGATGTCGAGATACCTGCGGAGAATCTCGTCGGGCCGGAAAACGGCGGCTGGAAAGTCGCGCAATCGACGCTGGCGTCGGAGCGCGGGGTCATCTCATTCGAATATATCGAGCGGGCGCGCTATGCCGTCGAAGGTTTCTTCAAGCAGGCGATCGAGAACGACGCGGCCTGGCTGAAGGACGACCAGCTGAGGCGCGAATTCATCGACCAGCTGGTCGAATTGCAGGCCAACCGCCGACTGCTGCGCCAGCTGCTATTGACCGACGCCTATGAGAGCGCGGCGGGCACCATGCTGCCGAGCTACATCAAGCTCCACGGCGCGATCTTCCGCCAGCAATATTCCTCGCTGCTGACGCGGCTGGAGGGCCTCGAAGGCCAGCGGCTCGCGATGGGCTTCGAGGAAGTCTATTTCCCGGCGATGTTCACCTATGTGAGCTCGTTCTCATGGACCATTGCGGGCGGGTCCAACGAGATCATGCGCAACATCATCTCGGAACGCGGCCTGGGGATGCCGAGGGGGTAGCCAAGCTGCACCCCACAAGAATCCGTTCGTGCTGAGCTTGTCGAAGCACTGTCCTTTTCTTTGAGCGCTGCACGTAAAGAACAAAGCAGCCCCCTTCGGCTGCCTGCCTGCG
>CAYPFE010000036.1:0-12488 GCA_964409895.1 uncultured Novosphingobium sp. | reverse complement strand
ACTCGACACGCGTGCCGAGGAGCTGGCAGGCGAGATCGAGGAGAAAGGCGGGGACGAGACCTGGATTCGCAAACAGGGCGTCCGGGTCCGCTACCTGCCGCCGGACGTTATGGCCGATGCTCTGCGCCGCTTCGACCGCCACAACCAGCAATTGCTGATCAACGACACTCTTGACGGGGCGAGCCGCTCCTATCAGCTTGCGAGCCACATCGCCTATTCGGCGATGCGGGCCGATATCAACCGGCTGGTCCGGGGCGCGAAATTCTCGGGAACCACGGCAGAAACGATGGTGCGCCGGGCGCTGGGCGGATATTGCGCCGCCGCGCTGATGATGCCTTACGGGCGCTTCGCCGCCGAGGTCGAGAACCGGCGTTATGATATCGAATCGCTCTCCCGCCATTTCGGCGCGAGCTTCGAGCAGGTGGCGCACCGTCTCACCACTTTGCAGCGTCCCGGCGAAAGCCGGGCACCGTTCTTCTTCATCCGCGTCGACGAGGCGGGGAATATCTCCAAGCGGCTCGACGGGGCGGGCTTCCCTTTTGCCGCGCATGGCGGTGGCTGTCCATTGTGGAGCGTCCACTCCGTCTTCCGGCGACCCGGCGAAATCGTCACGCAATGGCTCGAGCTGCCAGGTGGCGAGCGCTTCTTCTCGATCGCGCGGACGGTGGTGGCGGGCGGTGGCGGCTTTGGCCAGCCGCGCATCTCCCGCGCCATCGCGCTGGCCTGTGCTGCCGAACACGCGCCAAGGCTGGCCTATGCCTCAGGTGTCGATCCCGGCAAGGCGACGGCCACTCCCATCGGCGTCACCTGCCGCATCTGCGACCGCGCTGACTGCACCGCCCGCGCGGTGCCACCGATCGGTCGCGATATCCTGCCGGATGACTACCGCCGCGCCGCCGCACCGTTTGCCTTCGCGGAGAGTTGATCCGGATCGAGCTTGCAATATGGTGCACTCCGGAGAGTCATCGGGAAAGGCAGACCAATGCAGATCGACAAGCTCGCGGTGTGGATCAACACCATCGGCTATACATCGTCCCAGCTTGTGGAGTTCGGGCGCAGGCTGGAGGGCTGGGGTTATGGCACGCTGTGGATCAACGACGGCATGGGCAGCGACCCGATGGTGCTGGCCGCCAAGATTCTGTCGGGCACATCGAAGCTGAAGATCGCGCTTGGCGTCGCCAATATCTATTCTCGCGACCCGGTGATGATGAAATGTGCGCAGTACGGGCTCAACGAGCAGTGGGACAACCGCTTCCTGCTCGGCATGGGCGTGTCGCACCCCTTCATCGTCGAGGGCATGCGCGGTCACAGGTATGAAAGGCCGGTGACGACGATGCGCGCATATCTGCAGACTATGGCGTCGCTGGACTATCCCGGGCCGCCGCCGTCCGAAAAGCCGCTGACGGTGATCGCGGCGCTGGGCCCGAAGATGCTGGAACTGGCCGGCGACATGGCGGACGGCGCGCATCCCTTTTCGACCACGCCCGGCCATACCGCGAAAGCGCGAGAGATTCTCGGACCGGGCAAGCTGTTGCTGGTTGAACAGAAGGTCATGCTCGAAAGCGATCCTGAGGTTGCTCGCGCCGAGGGCAAGGGTCTGGTCTCAGGACTTTCCGGCATTCCCAACTACCGCAACAGCTTCCTGCGCATGGGCTTTGACGAGACGGACTTTGCCGACGGCGGGTCCGACCGGGCAGCCGATGCCATGCTCGCCTGGGGCGACGAGGCGGCGATTCGTGCGCGCATCCAGGAACACTGGGACGCGGGCGCCGATCAGGTCGCAATCCAGGTCCAGACAAGGGGGGGGGCACTGCTTACGCCCGAGGACGAGAAAGTGCTCGAATTGCTGGGTCCGCTAGCGAAGAGTTAAGATTTATCATGGCTCATTCCATCATCGCCTTCGCGAGCGGATTGCGTTAGGTATCGGCACCGGAGTCGCCGCCACAGGAGTAGAGCGCATGGTCGAGCTTACAGAAGCCATCCCCGTTCCCGATCACATTCCGCCCGAGGCGGTGTTCGACTTCGATCTGCGTGCCGATCCCGGTCTGATCGCCGATCCTCATGCAAGACTGCTTGAAGTGCACGAGCAGGCACCCCCGGTGTTCTGGACGCCGCGCAACGGCGGACGCTGGGTCGCATTCGGCTATGACGAGGTCTACGAGGTCGCGCGCGATCCCGAACGTTTCTGCAGCTCCTATATGCCGCCGGAGCAGATGGCCGCGATGATGGCGATGATGCCCAAGGACATGCCCCGCATTCCGATGGCGACGCCGATCACCATGGACCCGCCGGAACATGGCAAGTACCGTGCGCCCCTGCAGGGGGTGTTTTCGCCCAAGTCGATTATGGCCCGCAAGGAATCGATCCAGGAACTGGCCGCCGAACTGATCGACGCCGTCGCTGCCGACGGGCATTGCGACTTCATCCCCGCCATCGCCGAGCCACTGCCCGTAAAAGTGTTCCTGAAAATGATGGGACTGCCTGAGGAACGGCTTGGCGAGTTCCGCGATCTCGTTCACGAATTCCTCGAACGCACGCTGTCGGGCAACCAGATGGAAGGTGCCGCCATGTCGCGCAAGGTCGCCGATGCGATGCTGGGCGAAATCATGGCGCGCAAGGACGATCCGAAGGACGACATCATCAGCATGCTGTGGGCGACCGAGATCGAAGGCGAGCCGACAAGTTTGGAACTGATGGAGGATTACTGCGTCCTGCTGTTCATCGCCGGGCTCGACACGGTGATCAACGCGATGGGCTTCGCGATCCGTCACCTCGCGCTCAACCCTGATCTCCAGGACGACTTGCGCGCCCACCCGGAGAAAATCCAGGACGCGGTGGAAGAAATGCTGCGCCGCTATTCCATCGCGCTGCCGATGCGGCGGGTGGCCAAGGATCTGGAGTTCGCCGGCTGGCAGATGAAGGCCGGCGAATGGGTCATGCTCCACTATGCCGGGGCCGACCTTGATTCGCGTGAGTTCGAAGGGCCGGACGATTTCACGCTCGACCGCGAGAACAACGTCCATCTCGCCTTCGGGGCAGGCGTGCATCGCTGTATCGGGTCGCACCTCGCCAGGATCGAGTTGCAGGTGCTCTACGCCGAGGTGCTGGCCCGCCTGCCGAAGTTCCGGCTCGATCCGGACAAGCCGGCCACGTTCCACTCAGGTAACATCATCGCGGTGGATTCGCTGCCAATCCGCTGGGACTGACGTTCCGCACATGACTGACTACGAAACCGTCGATTTCTACACCGAGACCGACCCGGATTTCCTGGCTGATGCTCATGGCTATTTCGAGTATCTGCGACGTAAGGGTCCGGTCGCGCGTCTGCCGCATCGCAATACCGTCGTCGTCACAGGCTTCGAGGAGAGGGTGCAGGTGATGCTCGACCCCGAGCATTTTTCCAGCTTCACCACCATTACCGGGCCGATGACCGAACTGCCCTTCATGCCCGAGGGCGACGACATCTCCGCCGAACTCGATGCCGCGCGGGCCAAGCTGCCATTGTCCAATAATATGCTCACCACGGACGGTGATCGCCATTCCGACCTGCGCTCGATCCTCGCGGTGCTGTTCACTCCCAGCCGGACGAAGCTGATCGAGCCTCTGCTGGTGCAGACCGCCGAAGCGCTGATCGAAGAATTCATCCACGATGGGAAGGTGGATGTGGTGCGACAATTCGGCGCGCCCTATGCCGCACTTGTCATTGCCGACCTCTTTGGACTTTCACCGAAGGAACGGCAACGTATCCGCAGGCTTGCCGGAGGAGCCGGCAGTCCGATCGAAGGCAAGAGCGCGGAAGAGCAGATGAATGAATCCTTCACTTCGCTCGGAAAAGCGATGTTTTCGCTGATCGCAAGGAGCCGGCTCAAGCATTCGGTACCGGTGCGGCTGGTGAGATCCGCACTCGGGATGGACATCAGGCCCGACATTCTGGGGGAGCTCGCGACCGCTCGCTTTCCGGACGGATCGAAACCTTCGCTAGCCGATGTCGCAATCCTCGCAACGGTGCTGTTTGGTGCCGGGCTCGACACCGCGAACCGCCTTTTGGCCAATGCCATGCGGCTGCTGGCGGAGCGGCCTGATCTGCAGGACGAGTTGCGCGCCGATCCCTCTCGCATTCCTGCCTTCGTCGAGGAGATGCTGCGCTATGAAGGTTCGGTGAAGAGCGCCTCCCGGATATGTGCGCGCACCACCGAACTTGGCGGCGTCGAAATAAAGGCCGGCACCAATGTGACGATAGCTCACATAGCCGCCAATCGCGACCCGCGCCGCTTCGAGAACCCGGCTGACTTCAACATGGATCGCGCGCGCGCCAAGGAGCACCTCGGTTTCGGTCGTGGCACGCATACCTGCCCCGGCGCGCAGCTTGCCCGAGCGGAAGTGCGGATCGGCATCGAGCGGCTGCTGGCGCGGCTTGGCCGCTTCGGGTTATCAGATGCCGATCATGGTGCCGAAGGCGCACGGCGCTTCGATTACGATCCTAGCTACCTGCTGATGGCCCTTTCGAACCTCCATCTCGAATTCGAGCCCGCCTGATCTTTCGACGATCCGGGTTGCGAAACCCCGCTTCCTCGGCCAATCGAGAGGCCGGGAACAGGACGGAGGGCTCATGACGCCGGACGAAGCAATCGCCAATGCGGTCGAGGGAACCGGGCTTGAGGATTTCGGGCCCGATGGCTGGCGTGAGGGTCTGGAGCGCACGCTGGACGGGTTTGCGCGCGCACCGCTGAACGATCAGGCAAGGGCCGCAGCGCAAGGCAAAGTCGTATACGATCTCTCCAACCGGCTGAAGATCGAGCAATGGTATAAGGACCATCCGGAAGTCGCGGACGAGCAGGTGGAAGGCCCGGTCCTCGTCTGCGGGCTACCGCGTACCGGCACCACGGCAACGCTCGGCATGATGGCGACCGATCCGCGCTACCGGTTCCTGCGCGGCTGGGAGGCGAACAGCCCTCTACCGCCGCCGGTGGCTGACGAGGAAAGCGAAGACCCCCGCGTCATCGCTGCGCGCAAGATGGCCGCACAGATGGACATGTCCCGCCACATCATCGATCCCGACGGGCCCGAGGAAGACCTCGCCATGCTCGCGCCGCTCAACTGCCATGCCTATAACGGCGCCTATCCGATGCCGCTGGACTATCTCGATTGGTGGATGACGGCCGAGTTCGCTTCGACCTATGCCTACAACCACCGCGTCTACCGCCTGCTGCAGTCGCGGAGGGGGCCGAAGCTGTGGCTGCTGAAGGCGCCCGTGCACCTGTTTCAGTTCGAGGCCTTCCTTGCCGAATGGCCGGACACCAGGTTCGTGTGGACTCACCGTGAACCGGCCAAGGTGATCCCCTCGGTCTCCAGCCTGCAATACGGGTTGAACGAGGAGCGCAGCGTGCCGGGTGCGCTCGACAAGCTGGCCTATGGTCCTGCCTTCACCACCTTTTGGCGCAAGGGCATGGACCGCGCGCTGGCGGCGCGAGACCGGATCGGTGAGGACCGGTTTATCGATGTATTCAACGACGATGTCGTTGCCGATCCGATCGGGACGTTTGCCGCGATCTACGAGAAGCTCGGGTTCGAATTTACGCCGGTCATGCGCGAAGGGCTAGAGGCCTACAACCAGCGCAACGCCAAGGGTGCGCATGGCGAACACCGCTATACCGCAGAGGAATACGGCACCTCGCGCGAGGAAATCCGCGAGGCATTCTCGGATTACATCGAGCGCTTCGGGTTGTAGGCCCTTCGACTACTCCGCCGCTTCCTTGGGCACGTAATTCAGTTCGGCCTTGACCTCGAGATAGTCGTGGAAGCCGAATTCACCCCATTCGCGGCCGTTGCCGCTCTGCTTGTATCCGCCGAACGGCGCACCGAGGTCGAAGCCGCCATTGAGGCCGATCTGCCCGGCACGGATCTGGTCGGCGACGGAGCGCACCGTGTCCAGGTCTTCGCCCGCGACATAGCCTGCGAGGCCATAGTCGGTGTCATTGGCGATTTCGATTGCGTCGTCGAGATCCTTGTAGCCAAGGATCGAGAGAACGGGCCCAAAGATTTCCTCACGCGCGATGGTCATGTCGTTGGTGACGTTAGCGAAGACGGTGGGCTTGACGTAGTAGCCCTTGTCGAGGCCGTCCGGCTTCCCCGGCCCGCCGGCAACCAGTGTCGCGCCTTCGTCGATGCCTTTCTGGATCAGTCCCTGAACCTTGTTGAACTGGGCTTCTGACACGACTGGACCCATCGCGAAATTGCCGTTGGGATCGCCGACGGTGACGCTTTCAGCGGCTTCCTTGGCGGCAGCGATGGCTTCCGCCATCCGCCCGCCCGGCACCAGCATCCGCGACGGCGCGGAGCAGGTCTGGCCGGAATTGCCCATCATCGACTTGGTACCGGCAGCGACATTGGCGGCCATGGACCCGTCGTCGAGGATGATGTTGGGGCTCTTGCCGCCGAGTTCCTGACACACGCGCTTGACGGTGTTGGCGGCGTTCTTGGCGATGTCGATCCCGGCACGGGTCGAGCCGGTAAAGGAGACCATGTCGATGCCGGGATGGCCGGAGATCGCCCGGCCGACACCCGGCCCATCGCCATGGACCATGTTGAAAACGCCCGCCGGAACGCCTGCCGCATCGAGAATTTCGGCCCAGATCTGGGCGTCGAAGGGCGCGATTTCGGAGGGCTTGAGGACCATGGTGCAGCCCGTCGCCAGCGCGGGAAGGACTTTCACGACGATCTGGTTGAGCGGCCAGTTCCACGGGGTGATCATGCCGCAGACGCCGATCGGCTCATAGACGATGCGGGTGCGACCCTTCATTTCCTCGAAGGCGAAGTTTTTCAGCACATCGATGGTACGGGCGATATGGCCTGTACCCATGCCGGCCTGCGGGCCCATGGCGAGCGATGCGGGTGCGCCCATTTCCTCGGTGATGGCAGCGGCAATATCTGAATAGCGCTTCTGATATTCCTCACCGATCGCTTCGAGCAGCGCAACGCGTTCCTCGCGGGAGGTGCGAGACCAGCTGCGGAAGGCCTTGCGCGCGGCGGCGACGGCCTTGTCGATATCGGCTGCGGAGCCCAGCGAGATGTGGCCGCAGACTTCCTCGGTAGCGGGATTGATGACCTCAAGCTGCTTCGGCTCGACCGGGTCGACCCACTGGCCGTCGATGTAGAATTGCAGGTAATCGCGCATGGTGCCTCCAACGATTAGCCCCCTCCACATCAGGGGAGGGGGTTGGGGGTGGGGCAGTTGCCACAAGCGATGCGCGAGTGGCGAATCCCCACCCCGCTGCGACTAGCTCCCGCTTACGCGGGAGGCAAGTCTCGCTGCCCCTCCCCTGAAGGGGAGGGGGGATTCCGAAATGATTTACTCCGCTGCCTGTGCGGGTTCGTAGTTCAGGAGCGCCTTGACCTCGAGATATTCCTCAAAGCCGTGCTCGCCCCATTCGCGGCCGTTGCCGGAACGCTTGTAGCCGCCGAACGGCGCGTGGAAATCGAAGCCGTCGTTGAGGTTGATCCAGCCCGCGCGGATGCGGCGGCCGATCTGGCGAGCCTGTTCGTGGTCCTTGCCGTTGACGTAGCCCGCGAGCCCGAAGGTCGTGTCGTTGGCGATCTCGACGGCGTGGTCGATATCGTCGTAACCGCTCATCACCAGCACCGGTCCGAAGATTTCCTCGCGATCGATGGTCCGCTTGTTGTCGGACCAGAACACGGTCGGACGCACATAGGCGCCCTTGTCGATGCCTTCTGGTTTGCCGGGGCCGCCCGCGACCAGCTCGGCGCCTTCCGAAATGCCGAGTTCGATATAGCGCTGGATGTCCTTGTACTGCGCCATCGAGACGACCGGGCCCATCGCGAAATTTCCGTTGGGGTCGCCGACGGTGACGCTTTCGCAGGCTTCCTTGGCAACCGCCTTGGCTTCCTCGGCGCGCGAGTTTGGGACGATCAGGCGTGAGCCGGCACTGCAGGTCTGGCCGGAATTGCCCATCATGCCAGCGGTGACGGCGGTGACGTTCTTGGCGAAGTCCTCGTCGTCGAGCACGATCCACGGGCTCTTGCCGCCCAGTTCCAGCCCGACACGCTTGACGGTGTCGGCAGCGTCCTTCTGGATCTGGATGCCGACGGGCTCCGAACCCGTGAAGGAGATCATGTCGACGTCCTCATGTGTCGTCAGCACGGTGCCGATCTTGGAACCCGAGCCCTGGATCATGTTGTAGACGCCCGCCGGCACACCCGCCGCATCGAGGATTTCCGACAGGATATGCGCGGAATAAGGCGCGAGTTGCGGCGGCTTGAGGATCATCGTGTTGCCGGTAGCGAGTGCGGGAAAGATCTTCACGCAGGTCTGGTTCATCGGCCAGTTCCACGGCGTAATTAGGCCGCAAACGCCGATCGGTTCCTTGAGGATCAGGGTGGTGCCCTTCATTTCCTCGAACTTGAATTCTTCCAGTACCTCGATGGCCGCCTGCAGGTGGCCGGCACCAAGGCCGACATGGAAGCCGCAGGCCAGAGCCCGGGGGGCGCCCATTTCCTCGAGGATCGCCTCGCCAAGTTCTTCCTGGCGGCGGGTGTATTCGGCCTGGATTGCCTTCAGCAGGTCCAGTCTGTCAGCCCGCGAGCTTTGCGACCATGCCGGGAACGCGCGTTTCGCAGCGGCAATGGCCTTTTCGACATCGGCCGCGGAGCCGAGCGAAATATGGCCGCTGACTTCTTCGGTCGCGGGGTTGATGACGTCGGCGGTGACCGGGGTGATGGGATCGACCCATTGGCCGTCGATATAGAATTTCAGATAATCGCGCATAATCACTCTCCAACGCATAAGCCCCTCCCCAGTGGAGGAGGGGCGAATGTGTTACCTTCTTAGTTCTGACCTTCGGCGTACCAGGTGCGGAAACGCTCGTATTTCGGCATTTCCTCGGAGTTCGCCTTGGGATCGATCGGCACATGGATGACGGTCGTCCCGCCGCGCGCATAGGCGCGTTCGATCGCCGGGCCGAGCTCGTCCGCCGTCTTCACGAATTCGCCATGGCAGCCAAAGCCTTCCGCGATCTTGTCGAAGCGGACCTTGTCAGACCAGTGTGTGCCGGTCTCGTTGGTGCCCTGACCAAAGGTGCGTTTGTAGACGCCGACTTCAAGGCCCCACTGGAAGTCGACGCCGACGACGCAGACCAGCGGCAGGTTCTTGCGCACGCAGGTTTCGAGCTCGCCGATGTGGAACAGGAAGGATGAGTCCGACGTAATCAGCATACCGGGGCGTTGTTTGCCGGTCTCCGCCTGGTCCGCGATCATCGCGCCGACGGCATAGGGCAGGCCGGTGCCGATATGGCCGAAGTTCTGGTTCCAGATGACGTCGTTCGGTTTGCACTGCGAATAGGTCCACTGGTAGATCACCGTGGCACCGCCGTCGCGGATAAGGATTCCGTCCTTGGGGAAGGCCTTTGTCGATTCCACGACAAACCGAGCGGTGTTCATCGGCACATTTCCGGAGCCGTCGGTCTTTTCGAGCGATTCCTTGGCCAGCTCGTCAAGCTCCGCCTGGCCTTCCTTCATGAAGCTTTCGAGGCTCGGCGAAGGAGCGCGGGCGGTGCCGAGCGCACGGCACAGTTGCGGCACCACGGCGCGCAGGTCGCCAACCAGCGGGATGTCGATCGGGCGGTTGACGCCGATCGCGGTCGCGTCCTGCTGGACGTAGATCCACTTGCGGTTGGCTTCGTTGTCGAACCAGTGCCGCCAGCGGCCGAAGTGCAGCGGCTCGCCGAGCTCCGTGCCCAGCGCGACGACGCAGTCCGATTCCTCGACCGCGTCTACCGAGGCTTCGGAGAAGACGTACTGGAAGGTGCGGTCTTCCAGCCCCTTGATGTAGGAAGTTCCGCCCGAGGTCTGGATGACAGGGCAGCCCATCAGGTCGGCGAGTTCCTTGACCGCAGCACCGCTCTGGCTGGTGTGGACGGCGTGGCCGACCAGCAGGATCGGCTTTTCGGCCTTTTTGATGGCTTCGGCGGCCTCGGCGATGCGGTCTCCATCCGCACCCTGCATGGTCAGGCGATACTGGCTCGGCGTCAGGATCGGCGCGTCTTCCAGCTCTTCGAGGATGACGTGACTCGGGTATTCGACGAAGGTCGGCCCCGGGGTGCCGGACATCGACACGCGGATCGCCTCGCGGATGATCTCGTCGGTCTGGTCGGCATATTCGATCGACGAGGAGTACTTCACCGAATCCTTGAACATCGGCTCATGGCAGACGAACTGGATGCGCCCGCGCCGCACGCGGCGCTCGGTGATGCGGGCGCGCTGGCCGACGAGGAACACCACCGGCGAGTTCTCGACCTTGGCGCACTGGATGGCGGGCGCCATGTTGGCGATGCCGGGGCCGAGCGTGGCGGTGGCGAGCGCGGGCTTGCCAGTGATGCGCGAGGCGGCTTCGGCCATGAACCCGGCGGCGGCCTCGTGGTGCGAGGAGACGACTTCCCAGCCGCGCTTTTCGGCCTCGAGGAACAGATGGACGAAGTTGGGGTCGGGAATACCGAACATCGTCTTGATGCCCTCGGCCTCGAACAGGTCGAGAATGCGCTTGTAAACTGGTGTGCCCATGGGTGTTTCTCGCTTTCCTTACGCGTTGTTGCCGTGTCGGCAGGAACGGGAAGGGGAGCGATTGCGGGCCTGGCCATCCGCCGATGGCACTGCCGCAAGTCCTCTCCCGCGCTCTTGCGCTGTGGCTTGAATGACTAGACCGGCAAAGCTCCTAGCCCAAGCATTTTCGAGTCGCCAGCGTTAATCAACACTGGTGTTGATTTGTGGCGCGACATCATTTCAGTCCTTTGCCATGCCGAGTTCGGCCAGCACCTCTTCGGTGTCCTGTCCCAGCAGCGGAGCGCCTGTGGTGATGAGGCCTGGCGTCGCCGAAAACCAGGTTGGAATTCCGGGAAAGCGCACTGGTCCCTGTTCGGTTTCTACCGGATCGAAGAAGCCGATGGCGTTGAGATGCTCGTTTTCGAACAGCTCGTCGGTAGTGCGCAGCGGGGCGGCAGGGATGTGCAGTTCCTTCAGGAGGTCGAGCCATTCCTGCGTGGTACGGGTGGCAAAAGTTTCGGCCAGCAACCCGTAGACCCGGTCGATCTGCTTCGCGCGGTTTTCCAGGCGATTGAGGTCTTCGGTCGCCCAAGGCGGCTTTACCGCCTCGACAAAGGCGTTCCAGTGCTTGTCGTTATAGACCAGCGCGGCGACATAGCCGTCCTTCGTCTTGTAGGGCGCGCGGTTGCGGGCTGCCGCGCGGTGGTAATGCGCGGGGCCGAGCGGCGCCGTGAACATCGCGCCGCTGGCATGTTCGGCCAGCATGAACGAAGTCATCGTCTCGAACATGCCGACTTCCACTTCCTGGCCCTCCCTGTTTCCTTTGGCGCCAGTGCGCTCGCGGTGGAACAGCGCCATCATCGTCGCATAGAGTGCGGTGAGCCCGGCGACCTTGTCGGCCATGATGGTGGCGACGAAATCGGGCTTGCCGGTCATCAACTGCTGGACATGGGTGAGTCCGCATTCGGCCTGGATGGTGTCGTCATAGGCAGGCTTGTCGCCGTCCGGACCACGCCGGGAATAGCCGTAGCAATTGGTGTAGACGATCCCGGGGTTGATTGCTTTCACGGCTTCGTAATCGAAGCCCAGCCGCGCGATGGCCTTGCCGCGCATCGAGTGGATGAAGACGTCCGCGCCCTCGATCAGCTTCACGAGCGCGGCCTTGTCCGCCTCTTCGCGCAGGTTGAGCACGATGCTGCGCTTGCCGCGATTGACGTTCATGAACACGCTGCCGAGCCCCGGCGCCGGGCCGGCGTTGACATAGCGCGTATCGTCGCCCGCCGGCGGTTCGACCTTGATTACATCCGCGCCCATGTCGGCCATGATCTGAGTGCAATAGGGGCCGAACACCATGGCGGTCAGGTCGACCACTTTCACACCTGCGAGCGGGCCTTGCCTTGCGGCGGGTTCGGACATTCTTTCCTCCGTCGTGTCGGCGACGCGCTAAACGAACCGTCTCCCGAAATCCATACATAATATGGTTCATTGAACCGATATCAGTACAGAAGCCCATTGTCACCCTTGTGCCGCGCTGCTACCGGCGCGCTGAGTAGGGCTCACTTTCGAAGGGCGACAAAGATGGATTTCTCCTTCACCGAAGACCAGCAGAACATCCGTGAGGCGGTGCTGAAACACTGTTCGCAATTCACCGACGATTACTGGCTGGAACGTGATCGCGAAGGGGTGTTCCCGTCCGACTTCCACATGTCGATGGCACAAGCCGGCTGGCTCGGCATCGCCATGCCGGAAGCGGTCGGCGGTTCGGGGCTCGGCATCACCGAGGCGGCGGTGATGATGCAGGCGGTCGCCGAATCGGGCGGCGGCATGACCGCGGCCTCCGCGATCCACGGTCCGGTGTTCGGGCTGGAGCCGGTGATCCTCTACGGAACGGAAGAACAGCAGCGGCGCTACATTCCGCCTATCATTTCGGGCGAGGA
>CAYPFE010000035.1:0-12604 GCA_964409895.1 uncultured Novosphingobium sp. | reverse complement strand
TGGACAGGCGATAGACATATTCCAGCGCGTTGAAATAGGGGTCGTTGAGCTGGATGTTCCAGTAAGGCGCGCGTTCGGGAATCTCGGTCTCGATGATCAGCGCCTGGTCGTCCTCCAGCTGGAAACAGGCGGGCCAGTAGGTCTGCTTGACCAGGGCTCCCACCATCCGCGTCGGCTCGAAGATGTTGAAGCCGACGCGCTCCTTGAGCCCGTTCTGCATCTTGAAATACTGCTTGGTCTTGCGCGCCGGGAACCTCGCCATCTCGACGATGCGGCGCAGGATTTCGTCCGGCTCCAGCCGCGGCTTGGGGCCGACGGGATCGAGGCATTCGATCGACAACTGCGGGTCGATTTCGTTCACCCAATCATAACTGCGGTAACGCAGGAACATCCCGCCTGCCTCGGGATCGATCGGCGCCCACAATCCAGAATAGCCCTGAGGCCGCTCGGCGCTGAAGATCACTTCGAAGTCCTCGCCGAGTTCCAGGCCAAGGTCGCTGCAGTCGACCTCGTTGTGGCCAGTCGGGTTCGGCACTTCGTCATAGGTCCCTGACAGCGCCTTGCTGGTGGTGAAGGAGAGGATCTTGCAGGTCCCGCGATTGCCCGAGACGCGGTAGGTAAGGTCACCCCTGATCGGCGACTGGACATAGATATCGTCCGGATTGGGTTGCAGCGTGTAGACCGGATTCCACAAGGGCGCCCAGTCGGGATGTTCGGCATCGGCGTGGAAATACATGAAATAGGAATAGGACAGGCTGGTCATCGTCTGCCGGTAGATGTCGGCGCGATAGGCCGGATCGTCCGGATGCCACGTGTCCTTGAGGTTGGCGACCGCGCCCTCAAGGTCCTGCAGATAAGCAAGGATATTGGGTTCGATAGTGATGCTCATGCGCTTATCCTCTCCCGCCACCGGATTCGGTGCACGCTTGCGTCTATGCTACCCGGCGAACTGGCAATGCAAGCCCGGTCATGCCGAATAGCTGGCGCGCCGGTTGAGCAGTTCCGGATCGAAACCGGCGAGCTTCTTGTATTCGCCCGCGATGGCTTCACGCTCCGCCACAGGCAGCACGGCGTCGAGATCGGAACCGCCAGCGGACGCGCGCTCGTTCGCGAGTTCAAGCACCTTGTCGGGCCCGCCCGCGCGGTTGCCGAGCACGATGCGCGCCGTGGGTTCGAGCCGGTCGTCCTCGTAACGGGCAAGCGCTGCAGCGGGGCCGGCTTCGCCTGCCAAATGAAAGGCGAGCGAGCGCGCATCGATGATACCCTGCGTCGCACCATTCGAGCCGATCGGATACATCGGGTGTGCCGCATCGCCGGCGAGCGTCACGCGCCCATGCGACCAGCGCGGGAGCGGATCGCGGTCGACCATCGGGAATTCGTAGACGTCGCCTGCTGCAGCAATGATCGCGGGAATGTCGACGCCCTGCCAGCGCCAATCCCGGTAGCGCTCAAGCAGCAGATCCTTTCCTGCGGTGCAGTTCCAGTCCTCGAAAGGCTCGCTGCCCGCTTCGGCGGTCCGGAGGTCGCAGACCCAGTTGAGCAGGACTTCGTCACCCTCCTGTGCGATCGGATAGGCGATGAACTTCTGGGCGGAGTGCCCTGCCCACAGCATGCGCGGGCCGAATTCGCTGGCCGGCATCCGCGTCGTTGAACGGTACAGCGACACGCCATTCCACAGCGGCCTGCCTTCGCCGGGGAAGAACTGGCGGCGCACGGCCGAATGAATGCCGTCCGCGCCAATGGCGATGTCGGCGGCGACCGGTGCGGAATGCCCTCGAAAATGCAGCCGTACCTCGCTGGCGTCCTCTTCGAACCGCTCTAGCTGGTGTCCCGGTCGGATGGCATCTGCCCCCAGCGCGGCCAGCACTTCATCGCGCAGGAAGAGTTGGAACCGCCCTCGGTGGATCGCGATTTGCGGCCAGCGGTAACCTGCGGCAAGCCCGCGCGGCTCGGACCACACCTGGCGCCCATCGGCCATATGATAGTCGAGGCCTTCGATCTCGACGCCGATGCGCCTCAGCTTGTCGAGCAGCCCGAGCTCGGCAAGTTCGCGCACCGCATGGGGCAGCAGGTTGATGCCGACGCCGAGCGGCTTGAGCTCGCCGACGGCCTCGTAGACCGTTGCGCGCATCACTGCCGCATGAAGGCTCAGGGCGGTGGTGAAGCCGACGATGCCGCCGCCAATGATCGCGATGTGCAAAGCACTCACCTAAAGCACGGGATGGACGGAGAGCCTGACCTAGGCGGGCAGGCGCTCGCCGATAGCGATCGCGAGCATGCGGTTAAGGCTGTCGAGCCGGGCACTGGCTGTGTGAAACCGCATCGCGGTGCGAAAATAATATTAATGCGGTGCAACAGCATCGCCACGGGCCAGCCGCTCCAGAACTTCCGGCGCTCCGCTTCGCAAGCCTTCCGAACGCACTTCGACCCTGCCCTGTTCGAGTTCCAGGACGTAGCGCGCGGAAATCTCGAGGTGCCCGTCCGGCCGATCGTCTGCCAGTCGGCACCTCCCGGAAGGACCGAGCCGGCGTAATCTCCCTCGACCTTGCCGCCGAGCAGGGGAATGCAGCGCCGTTCCTGGCCGGCGACATTGCCGGCGGCAAATGGATGCGCCGACATCGATGACGAACCGCATCATGCAGGGGCCGAGCCCGGCTTCGCTCATTCGGCGTCGCCGATCGTCAGGCTGATGGGTTCCAGCCCGTCTATCGTCCCTTCCAGCCGGTCGCCCGGTGCGACAGGGCCGACGCCCGCTGGCGTGCCGGTGTAGATCAGGTCTCCGGGAACGAGATGATAATAGGTCGACAGGTCTGCGATCAGTTCGGGCACCGACCAGATCATGTCCGAAATGCGCGCGTCCTGCCTGAGCTCGCCGTTCTGCGTGAGTACGATCCGCTGCTTGTCAGGGATGCCGAAGGTATCGGCGCGGGTGATCGCGGCGAGGACCCCGGAGTTCTCGAAATCCTTGGCGGTGTCCCACGGCGTCCTGCCGTCGCGCGCCATCGCCTGCAGGTCGCGCCTGGTCATGTCGAGCCCGCAGCCATAGCCGAACACCGCCGACAGCGCTTTGTCTTCGGCGATGCGGAAGGCAGGCGCGCCGATGGCGGCCACCAGCTCCATCTCGTAATGGCAGTTCTCGGTGTGCAGGGGATAGGAGATCGTCGCCCCGGAAGCACAGACGGCGGCGGGCGACTTGGTGAAATAGATCGGACTGTCCTTGGTGGGCGACAGTCCCATCTCGCGGGCATGGTCGGCATAGTTGCGGCCGACGCAGAAGATGCGATGGACGGGAAAGCGCGCATCTTCGCCGTTAACTGGCAGCGACGGAGGATCCGGCAGGTCGAACAGCAGGCTCATGTAGGGGCGATCTCCTTCAGATATCCCAGACGAGGTGGAGGTGGTTCATGCCGATCACCGGCCCCGGATGCGAGGTGGGAGCCGGTTTGTCGGGATCGATTCGTACGATCGGCATGCTGCGCGACCATTCCTCCAGCATCACCCGCAGTTCCATCCTGCCAAGATGCTGACCGACGCATTTGTGCGGGCCGTTGCCAAGCGAATTGTGGACCTTGTTCGCGCGGTCGAAATCGACGGTGAAGGGATCGGGATAGGCCTTGGGGTCGATGCCCGAAGCCGGATTAAGCGTCATGATCAGGTCGCCGGCCTTCATCGTCGCACCCTTGCGGGCCACGTCCTTCCTCACCAGGCGCCCGGTGCAGGAGAGCGCATGGCGGCGGATCAGTTCCTCGACCGCTTCGGGGATGATGTCCGGATCGTCCTTGAGTCGCTGCTGCAGCTCGGGCCGTTCGGCAAGGCGCAGCATGGCGAAACCCATCTGCGAGGCGACGGTGTCCTGCCCGCCGAAGAACACCAGCTCGGCCATGCCAACGATCTCCCAGCGGTCCTGGTAGCGCTTGTTGTGGCGCCACTGCGATATGGCGGTGAAAACATCGTCGCCTGGGTCATCGAGGCGCTTGTCGAGCAGCTTGCCGAGATAGTTCTGCACGGCGGCGAAGGCGGCGATGCGCTGCTCGTGGGTGCCATAGCCCGCGGCGTGGCGGCCCCAGTCGAGGAACTGGTCGCGCTCGTCGTAAGGCAGGTCGACGAGATCCCAGAAAATCATCAGCGGCGCGATGACCGAGAAGTCGCCGATGAACTCGCAGCTGCCTTTCGGTTTCAACTCCTCGATCAGGCCGGCGATGACCGCCCGCGACTTCTCCGCATAATCCCGTTCGATCCTGCCCTTGGCGAAGTGCGGGTTGAGCACGGCGCGGTAGCGCGAATGGTCGGGCGGGTCGAAGGTGATCGGCGGCATCGGCGGCATCTGGCCTGCGGGCACGCTCTTTTCGCGGTTCGAGAACAGCTCGTGGCTTTCCTGCACCCATTTGATGTCCTCGGCGCGCGTCGCGATCCAGTGACCACCGTTGCGCACCGTCCAGGGGATGTCGGGCCCGTCGTGAAGGCGGGAAAAAGCCGCGTACACGTCACCGCCTTCCATGCCTTGGGGGTTGCGGAAATCGAAATCGATCACCAGTGCGGGATCGACGTGGTCCGGCACCGGCGCGACACCCTCTGGCGTCGGAGCAAGCGACACATCATTCATCCGGCATCTCTCCGTCTCGGATTCGTCTTCCGCAGGCTACACGCGCCGCTTGCTTGGGTCATCAATCAGTTGTCCCAGACAAGGCTGAGGTGGTTCATGCCAATAACCGAACCTGCGCGCGACGTCGGTGCCGGCGCTTGCGGATCGATCCGCACCACCGGCATGCGGCGGGACCACTCCTCGAGCAGCACTCGCATTTCCAGGCGTGCGAGGTGCTGGCCGACGCATTTGTGCGGACCATTACCCATCGAATTGTGATGGACCTCGCCGCGGTCGAAATCGACGGCGAACGGGTCGTCGTAAAGCCGGTCGTCGATGCTGGAGAGGCTGTTCATCACCAATACCATGTCGCCTTCCTTCATCGCCGCACCCTTGCGGCTGATATCCTTGCGCAGCATGCGGCCGGTGTTGGAGAGGCCGAAACGGCGGAGCAGCTCCTCGACGGCGGCAGGGATGACGCCGGGGTCGTCCTTCAACCGCTGCTGAAGGTCTGGCCGCTCGGCGAGCGCCAGCATCGAGAAACCCATCATCGCCGCGACCGTGTCCTGCCCGCCCAGGAACACGAGTTGCGCCATGCCGACGAGCTCACCCTTGTTGCGGAAGCGCTTGTGATTGCGCCATTGCGAAATGCCGGTGAAGACGTCGTCGCCCGGCTCTTCGAGCCGTTCGTCGAGCAGCTGGTCGAGATAGGCGCACATCTCGCGGTTGGCGGTGATCCGGTCCTCGGACGAGGCCTTGGTCATGAACATGCGCCCCCAACGCAGGAAATCCTCGCGCCGCTCGTATGGCAGGTCGACGAAATCCCAGAAAATCCGCAGGGGCGCGATGGTCGCGAATTGGCTGACGAACTCGCATTTCCCCTGCGGCCTGATTTCCTCGATCAGCGTGGCGATCGTCTCGCGCGCCCTGGGCTCGTATTTCGCGACCACCGTGTTCTTGGCGAAATAGGGATTGAGCACGGCGCGGTAGCGGGTGTGATCGGGCGGGTTCTCGGTAATCGGCGGCATCGGCGGGAAACTGCCCTTGGGCACGCTCTTTTCGGCGTTGGAGAACAATTCGTGCCGTTCCTGCGCCCATTGAATGTCCTCGCCGCGACTGAAGATCCAGTGCCCGCCATGGTGCGGAGTCCAGCAAATGTCCGGCGCCCCGTGCAGGCAGGCAAAAGCCGCAAACACGTCGCCGCCCTCAATCCCCGGCGGTTCGAGATAGTCGAAATCGACCTCCAGCGCGGGGTCGACATGGTCGGGCCTTTCCGCCTTCCCGGTTGTCGCCATCAGGCCAAGGTCAACTTTCTCTTGCTGATTCACATCAATCTCCCTTGCCGGACGATAGCCAACAGATGACCACCGATCCACCACGACATGAACGTCGTGCGCGTTGGCCAGAGCTTGCCGACGCGTATTTATCCCGTAAACTCGGCAGCCATGACGCAGGCGCAATATCTATCCGGACGGCTGCTGCTCGCCATGCCCGGCATGTTCGATCCGCGATTTGAACGCTCGGTCAGCGTCATGTGCGTCCATGACGAGAACGGCGCGCTCGGCATCGGCATCGGTCACATCCGGGAGGGTCTGCGCTTTCGCGAACTGCTGGAGGAACTGGATATCGATCCCGGACACGCTCCCGACTGTGCGGTCCATCACGGCGGTCCGGTCGAGTCTGGCAGGGGTTTCATCCTCCATTCGACCGACTGGGGCGGTGCGGACACGATCGAGGTCCAGCCGCTTTGCGCTCTATCCGCTTCGGTGGACATATTGCGGGCGATCGCGGAGGGGCGCGGGCCTCGCCACTGGCTGATCGCGCTCGGCTATGCCGGATGGGCTCCGGGACAGCTCGAAGGCGAAATGCGCCACCACGGCTGGTACGCGGCCGAGGGCAGACCGGAGATCCTGTGGGACACAACTCCCGATGCGCGCTGGGCCGCGACATGGCGGGCCGAGGGTATCGATCCGGCGCTGCTGGCGAATACGACCGGGCGGGCGTGAGAGGCTTTGTGGGTGCGGAAGGCACTTCCGCACCCGGCAAAGAATCCTATTCCCTCACCAGCATCGGGCCGTGCGGATTGGCGTCCGGCCGCCCGTGCTGCTCTTCCCATTCCTCGGTAGCGTCGTAGCAGGCCTCGACGATTTTCGAATAGGTCTCGCGGAAATGGACGCGCTGTTCGGGATGGTCGAAGGCGAAGGCGCGGTCGTTCCTGACCGCGTCGAGCACCATCGGCGCGATCGCTTCGGGCCGGAAGAAGGCCTGGCTGGCGGCCACGGCAGCCGATTCCTCGCTGACGAAGACCTCGCCCTCGCCCGGACCGCCGAAGCGATCCGGGCGATAACGAGCGTTATTTGCCTTCATGCCGGTGGCAACCCCGCCGGGGCAGTAGCTCGTGGTGTGGACGTTGTATTCCTCCATCTCGATGGCGAGGTTCATCATCAGCCCGATGATACCCATCTTGGCGGCGGAATAGGGAACGTGAACGGGAATCCAGCCCGGCAACAGTCCGGCCATCGAGGCGGTGGCGCAGATATGGCCGCCTTTCGCCTCCATCATGTCAGGGAGGAAGGCCCGGGTAGTGTTCATCACGCCATGGAGGTTGACAGTCAGGATCCAGTCGACGTCGTCGTCCGACATGTCCATCAGCGCGTCGAAGCTTGTCGCCCCGGCATTGGCGAACAGCAGGGTGACCGGGCCGAGCTCCTCATGGACCTTGTCGCGCATCGCATAAATCGAATCGCGGTCGCAGACGTCGCATTGCACCGCGATCGCCTTGCCGTTCGACGCATTGATCTCGTCGGCGACCCGCTGGGCGTTTTCGAGGATGATGTCGGCGATGGCGACCTGCGCGCCTTCCCTCGCCAGCTCCTTGGCGAGGCCCTCGCCAATGCCGCTACCGCCGCCGGTGACGACGGCAGTCCTGCCCGCAATATCGGTCATTGTCTTCTCCCGGTCAGTCCGTGGGTCAGCGCCTACTCGGCGGCGACTTCCTCGTCGTCGAATGTTTCGGCCTTGAGCTTCGGCATGATCTTGTCGGCGAACAGCTTCATCTGCTCGTAGATGTCCTCATAGGGCATGCCGCCATAGCTGAAGTTGGCGATGATCTCGTAGTCGCCGACCATTTCCTTGCGCACGAGGTGCTTCTCGTAAAGCTCTTCCGGCGTGCCGATCAGGTTGCCGCCGATATAATCCTTGTAGGCATTATGCGCTCCACCGGCGGCCCTCGCCGCGTCGCCCATATAGGCATAGGTCGAATAGGACGGCAGCTCCTTGAAGTGCGGGCTCATGAACTCGTAGTGCTCGGCGACCTGCTGGAACTGCGCGCCGAAATACTTGTCGGTATATTCGACGACCTTCTTGGGATCCTCGAACGTCAGCATGAAATCGCTGATGATGAACGGCGGCGCCTTCCGGCCGTGCGCCTTCTTGAAGTCGTCCCGGTAGCCATTGATCTCCGGCATGGCCTTGGCCCAGTCGCCTTGGCTGAAGCGCAGCGTCTTCAGACCGTATTCCGCGGCAACGTTGACCGAGCCGCCCGACATCGCGACCATCACCATGCGGTCGTTGTCCCAGTTCTCGGGACGCGGACGGATTTCCGTCTCGGGAATCTGGAACCACTTCGTATCGGCCTTTACGATACCGGTCTTGAGACCTTCCATGATGATAATCGCGGCTTCGTCGAAAATCTCGCGGCTGTCGGCAAGGTCACGGCCGAACGACTTGAACTCGCGCCGGGCAGCACCGCGTCCCATGCCGAGCACGGCGCGGCCTTCGCTGAGCGAATCGAGCATCGACATCTTCTCGACGATGCGCAGCGGATTGTTCCACGGCAGGATGAAGGCGGCGGGCATCAGCTTGATCTTGCTGGTCTTCGCCGCGACGTAGCTCAGCGCTACGGCGGGATCGGGACAGGCGGCATAGTCAGTGAAGTGATGTTCGACGCAGGCGGCGAAATCGAAGCCCATCGCTTCGGCTTCGACCATGAGCTGGGTTTCGCGCCTGAAGAACGCCTGATCGGACATGCCCGTCAGGTTCTGATAGCCCATGTGTACGCCAACTTCCATCATCTATCTCCCGTAAAATCCGTTGGTTAGAGTAAGAGGCCGGTTCAGACGGCCTGCAATTCCTGTTCTGTCGCCACTGGTGTGATCGCTTCCTCGCCATTGAGCGTACAGCGGTGAAATTCGCGCACGCTGTCGTCTTCGAACGGCATGGCGCGGTGCATCGATCCGGTGTTGTCCCACATCGCCAGATCACCCGGCTGCCACATGTGACGATAGGTGTATTTGTCCTGCGTCGCATGCGCCATCAGCCGCTGCAGCAGGTCATGGCTTTCGGCGTGGTGCATGCCCTCGATCCAGGCCGCCGAGGTGCTCAGCACCAGCGATTTGCGGCCCGATTTGTGGCGCCAGACGAGCGGATGGGTGCGGTTTGGGTAGCTGTGCCAGACAGCAAACTCCTCGACTGAGCAGTTGCGCTTGGCCGGGAACAAGGCGGCCTGCATGGTGTGGACGACCATGAGCCTGTCGAGCCGTTCCTTCTCGTCCTCGGGAAGATCCTCGTAAGCCGCGTAGGTACTGGCGAACATCGTGTCGCCGCCCTCGCGCGACAGCGCATAAGGCATGAACAGCGTCGCGAATGGCGGCACTTCCTCATATGTGCCGTCCATGTGCCACAGCTGGTTTCCAAACAGGAACCTCGCGTATTCCGGGTTCACCTTTTCGTCGAGACTGACCTTGAGGACGCCGCCTTCGCCCTCCTTCAGTGTCACCCCATCCGACCCGCGCTTGGCCGAGCCGAGCCGCAGGTCTCCAAGCGTGTTTGCCACCTGCCGCAGCTCGTCATCCGACAGGTTGGCGCCACGCACGACAAGCGCGCCGCGCTGCACGAGCAATTCGCGAATTTCCCCGGCATGCTCGCCGCCCAGCAGCGCAGCCTTGCCGATCTTGAGTTCCGAGCCGATTCGCTTCGTGAGTTCCACCGATTCGAGGGCCATGGCGGGCAATACTCCCAGAACGCGTTCCCCGGAGTCGGTCGCTCCGGCAGAATCGATTGTTACCCAGACCGTTTCAATAGCAGTGACCCGGATTGACGTCACCCGCAAAAATGCCACGATCCGAACAAAATGTTACCTCAGTCGTTTCAAAACTGATTGAACGAGATCAGGCAAGCGCCTATCAGGTGTAAATCCCGCGCATTCCGGCGTGTGCCGCAATCAGGGGTGCGACGACGGGAGACCTGGGGGAAAGCAGGGCGATGGCGAAACAACAGCAGATGCAGGCGGCCAACAGGGATGCCGGCCAGCGGCCAGGGCGCCGCAAGCCGGGCAGGCCGACGCTCAGCAACGAGGAACTTCTCGATACCGCGCTCGACCTGTTTCTCGAAAAGGGGTTCGAGCGCACCAGCATCGACGCGATCACCAGCGCGGCGGGAATGGCCAAGCGCACCGTCTATGCCCGCTATGGCGACAAGACCACGCTGTTCAAGGCGGCACTGACGCGGGCTATCGAGGTATGGATAGTGCCGGTGGAGCGCATGCGCGCGGCCGAAACCGACGATCTCGAGGAAACCCTGCTCGGCATCGGCGATATCCTTGTCGCGAACATCCTGAGCCCGGCGGGCTTGCGGCTACTTCGCCTGACCAACGCCGAATCGGTGAAGATGCCCGAGATCAGCATGTACAATGTCCGCCATGGCACCGAGCCGACGCTTGCCTATCTCGCGGACCTGTTCCGCCGCAGGCTCGGCAGCGGCGATGACAGCGAAAGCGCGGCCCAGGCCTACCTCAACCTTGTCGTCGGCGGTGTTGCCAACAATGCGGCCTGGGGCCAGACGATCGAACCGCACGAAGCCGACAGCCATGTCCGCTTCAGCGTGCGCCTGTTCCTCCACGGCCTGCTCGCCACGCAGGCCGAATCCGGTTCGACCGGGCAGGAACGGCTGCGGGCGTTGCTCGGCGAGGCCGCTGGGCAGCTGGAAGAGGCACGCTCGAGGCTTGAACAAGCAAGCCGGTTGTCGGGTGGCTAGCCGGAAGCGGGCTTGTCCAGCCGTTCGAGATCGGCTTTCCGGTCGATGTCGAGGTGGATGCTCGCATCGGGCCAGTCTTCGAAAACAACATCCTCCCGCTGGCGCAACAGCCGCCCTGCACCTTCGTCGCCTTGCAGCCGCGCGACATCGGTGAAGGCGCGTGCCGAGAGCAGGACCGGGTGTCCGGGACGGCCGTCGTGGCGTGGAAGTACAGCGTAGTTGCTGGCGAGATGTGCAGCCAGCATCGAGGCGAGCTCGGGCGGCACCAGCGGCATGTCGCCGAGGAAGATAAGCGCCCCGTCAACATCTCCCGCTTCCGCGACACCGGCCTTGAGCGATTCCGACAGGGCAGCGCTCGATACCGGGATCTTTCGCACGGACGGAACGCCCTCCCAATCGCCAAGGTCAAGATCGGGCCGTGTAACGACAAGGACCTCATCAACCGGAGCGGCCCTGGCGGCGGCGATGGCATGATGGAGGAGCGGCTTTCCCTTCAATCGGGCTGAGAGCTTGTCACCGCCGAAGCGCGTCGACGAACCGGCCGCCAGCACGATGGCGGCTAGTTTCACGCCCGCTCGCTGTCGGGGTTCAGCGCCTGCATGACTTCGGCGATGATCCCGGTCGCCACCTCCCATGGCGCCTTGCCAAGCCCGGCAATACCCGGAGAAAGGTGCAATCTCGCCAATTCGTCCTTGCTCGCCCCCGCCGCTTCAAGCGCCCCGAGCCGGCCTTGCGCGCGCGACTTCGCGCCGATCATGGCGACGTAGCCGGCACCGTTCTGGAGCGCATAGAGACAGCCGCCGAGGTCGTGATGATCCTCATGCGTCGCGCCGACATAGGCGGTCCAGCGGTCGAGCCCCAGCTGTGGCAGCGCATCGGCGGGTTCCTCGCGCAGATATTGCGAGACAGCGAAGGGCGGCGGCGTTTCCGGCCCTCCCGGACGGATCAGGATCGTTTCGAACCGGGCTTGCGCGCCAAGCTGGGCGACGGCAAGCGCGCCGGGATCGCCGCCCGAGACGATCAGCCTGCGTGGCGGATCGTAGCGGCGTTTGAGATGAAGCGGGGCGTCGCTGAACTCGGTGAGTGCCCCGCCACCCGGCTCGACCACCTGCATGATGCCGTCGGTCGACCACCGGCAGGACCGGCGCTCGCGAGCGCATTCGAGCAGTTCTTCGGCAGCGGCAGAATCGGCGGCTATGCGCTCGACAAGAATGTACAGCGCCCCGCCGCAGCGCAGGCGAATGTCGATCCATGGGCTGCCGAGCCCGTAATGGAGCAGCTGCGGCGTGCCGCTGGCGAGGACTTCGGCGGCATGTCCGGCGACATCGCCTTCGATGCAGTCGCCCGAAAAATAGCCGCTGGCCTTGCTGCCATCGAACAGCATCTGTGCGCCTGGCCCGCGTGGCGCGCTTCCTTCGACCCTGCAGAGTGTAGCCAGCGCAACCGGCCGGCCCGCGGCCAGCGCCTCGGCCAGTGCCGGGCGGACATCATCGGCCCAACCGAACAGCGGCCAGTCCTCACCCTCGATCCGGTTGGGAAAATCGTCGGTCATCGCGCGGGACTATTCCTCGCCTGCCGTTTTCGTGGCGAGAAACGCGATCACCGCCGCGCGCTGTCCCGCGTCGGGGAGCGAAATGACCATGCTGGTCCCCGGCACTTTCGCCATTGGCGAAGCAATATAGGCATCGATCTCCTCGGTATTCCAAGTCAGGCCCGAATTGCGCATGGCCGAGGAATAGCGGAACTTCCCAGAGGCTGCCGGACGGCCGACTACGCCAGCCAGGTTTGGGCCACCGTAGGAGGGACGTCCGGCTTCCGCCGAATGACATCCGCCGCAACGCTGGCCGAACAGGGCCGCACCATCCTCCGCCAGAGCGGCATCCACCGGTTCAGGGGCTTCAGCTTCCGCAGTTTCGGCAGCGGCGGCCGCTTCGGCCTCCTCCTGCAGTGCCGGTTCATCTGCGGCATCCGGCTCGGCCGACAAGGCCA
>CAYPFE010000034.1:0-12777 GCA_964409895.1 uncultured Novosphingobium sp. | reverse complement strand
GACCGGCAGTTCGAGGTCGCAGTCGCGGCCGTCGAAGAACACCTTGTGCTCGGGGTTGAGCGAAGGCAGCAGTACGGTGGCGAGGCCCGGCGTGGTCAGTTCGCCGCGCTGGTTCTCGCCCCGGATCTCGATGTCTACAAGCCCGAAGCCGTCCTTGACATATTTGCGCGTCACCTTGCCGCGCGCCCAGGTGCAGTCGCCCATGATGTTGAAGCCGCGCATCTGGGTGCGGATGCGCTTGAGGAAGGCGGCGTCGCCCATCCAGTTGGTGACGAGGCTCGCCATCCAAGACGAGCGCTGCGGGCCGTAGTCGTAGACGCCCGGCACGCCGACTTCCTTGGCGGTCGATTCGCGGTGGTGGCCGATGCCGGTATATTCGATGCCGCCGCCCGCTTCGGGATTGCGGAAGAAGTGGCCGGGGTGCTTGACCGCGTTCTTGAAGATCACGCCATGGGTGTGGCCACGTCCGGACCCGACAAGGAAGCCCATCGTGTCCATCAGGCTCAGCGGGCCGCGCACGATCTCGGGCAGTTCCTCGCCTTCCTGGACTTCGTCCCAGTAGCGGACATTGGCGCCGCGCATGTTCTTTTCCTCATTGAGGATGGCGTTGTCGATATACTCGAAATCCTCGGCCGAATATTCATGCGTCTTGATCTCTGAATATTTGCCGGCGTCGCGTGCGGCCTTGCGCTCGTGCCGGGTGCAGGTGCCGAGCGCGCGGGCGACGAGGTCGCCGTTCTGGTTGGCGAAGCTCGCCTCGACATACTGGATCACCAGCGTACCGGAGAATTTCGATTCCTTGACGTCGATACCGACGACGCGTTCGATCGCGGTGATACGGTCGCCGGGACGGACGTGGCGGAACATTTCCCAGTCGTTGCCGGCATAGAAGCCGTGGACGCCGGGCAGGCCCCAGCGGGTGCGGCCGATCCAGCCGAATGCCATCGGGAAATTGGGGTGCGCCACGATCGAGCCATAGCGCGACAGACGGCCATGCTCCTCGTCACGGAACAGCGGGTTCAAGTCGCCGATGCCGTTGCACCAGTTGCGCATGGTGTCGGCGGTCGCGTCCTGCAGGTAGGGGCCTTCGGGCCTGAGCTGCATGCCGATCATGTTTTCGGCGGCCTTGATCGCCTCTGGCGTGATCTTGCCTTCTGCCGGCGCGCCGCCGACGTCCTTTTCCTTCGCTTCGGTAGCCATGTGTTTTCTCCTTGGAACTGGGTTGAATTCTAACTGTTGAAATCGAAATCGCTGCTGTCCGTGATTGTGCCGTAGCGCCCCAGGCAGGCGATGGCGTGCATGTGTTCGTCGGCCGTGACGCCTGCGCAGCAATCCTCAAGGATGACCACTTCATAGTCGCGGTCATGCGCCTCGCGCGCGCCGGAATGGACGACGCCGTTGGTCGAGACCCCGCACATGACGATGCGCTCGATCCCCTGCGCGCGCAGGATCGCTTCGAGCGAGGTCGCATAGAACGGGCTGACCCGGTGCTTGACGATGTCGAAGTCCTTCGGCTGCGGCGCGACGGCGGGATGCACCTCGGTTCCCTTGGTGCCGAGCTGGAAGATGCCGTTCAGCCTCGCGCCCGAGAAGATCGGAGAGTTGGCAGGCGCCTCGCGGTAATCGGGTGAGAAGCCGACGCGGACATAGCCGATCGGCACGCCGGCAGCACGAGCAGCGGCAATCGCCTTCGCCGTGTTGGCGAGCGTGTTGCGCTGCTTGCACTGCACGCCATAAGTCTGGGCATTGAACCCGTCTTCGGCGACGATATCGTTCATCATATCCATGACGAGGAAGATGGTTTTGGGCATGTTGTCTCTTATTCCGCTGCTTGGGGGATGGTGTCGGGTGCGAGCGAATCGCGCAGTTCCAGCCAGCCGGCTTCTATATGCCGCCGGGTCGCCAGCATCGCGGCGGAGGCATCGGCAGCGACGATCGCGCCGAGCATCTCGTCATGCTCCTCTGCCGCCCGGCTGACGCGGCCCTTGAGCCGGTTGATCAGGTCGAAGGGATAGCGCGCCCACAGGATCTGCACGAAATGCAGCGTCTGCGGCATCGCCGCGATCTCGAACATGCGGTGATGGAAGCGGTAATTGGCCGCGCGCGCCCGCTCGTTGTCGCCCGCCGCGAAGGCCTCGGCGAATTCACCTGCGAGCACTTTCAATTCGGCGATATCCTCGCCTGTCGCTTTCTCGACGGCGGCCTGCACCAGCCTGGTTTCGAGCAGGATCCTGAGGTCGATGACCTCGCGCGATGCCTCGATGTCGAAGGGCGCGACGGTGGCGCCGCGATAGGCATCGGCGGTGACATAGCCCTCGGCCTCGAGCAGCTTCAGCGCCTCGCGTACCGGGGTGATGCTGGTTTCCAGCTGGCTGGCGATCTCCTGCTGCTTGAGCCGGGCGCCGCGCGGAATCCGGCCCGAGATGATCGCCTCGCGCAGATGGTCGGCGACGCGCTCTTCCTTGGGGCGGAATTGGTTGGCCATCTCTAGCCCTCGAAAGCCGGAAGGTTGGCGGGATAGGGACTGCGCCCGGCAGTGAACCACTGGTGCATATCATAGGGATAGATGCGCGGGGTGGCGCTCGCCTGGTCGAGCCGGGCCATTTCCTCGTCGGAGAGCGACAGGCTTACCGCTCCGAGATTGTCCTCAAGCTGCTCCGTGGTGCGCGCGCCGATGATGATCGAGGCCACCCCCGCCTTGCGCCTGAGCCAGGCAAGCGAAACCTGCGATGCGGTGACGCCCAGGCTGGCGGCGATGTCCTCCACCGCATCGAGCACGCCGTTGACATGCGGATTGTCGAAGTCGTCGAGCGAAGGGCGCGAGCCGATGCGCGAGTCCTTGCTGTAATCCTGCTTGCGGAACTTGCCGGTCAGATAGCCCGAAGCGAGCGGGCTCCAGATCAACGCGCCGACACCCTCGGCGACGCCGAGCGGCATCAGCTCGTTCTCGCAGACGCGGTCGAGCAGCGAATAGCGGATCTGCTGGCTGACGTAGCGGTTGAGGCCGAGCCGGTCCGACGCCGCCAGCGCGCGCATCTTGGTCCAGCCGGCGTGGTTCGACGTGCCGATGTAACGCACCTTGCCGGCGCGCACGAGGTCGTCGAGCGCGCGCAGCTGCTCGTCGACCGGCACCAAGAGGTCCTGGTTGTGCATCTGGTAGAGGTCGATGTAATCGGTGTTGAGGCGCTTCAGGCTCGCCTCGCAGGCCTCGACGATGTGGTGCCGGCTGGAGCCGAGATCGTTGGGGCCATCGCCCATCTGGCCAAGGAACTTGGTGGCGATCAGCACGTTCTTGCGCCGTGTGCCGAGCACTTCGCCGAGAATTTCCTCCGACTGTCCCCAGGTGTAGATGTCGGCGGTGTCGAACAGGTTGACGCCGGCATCGATGCACATGTCGATCTGGCGCTGCGCATCCTTGCCGCGCGTGTTGCCGACGATTTCGTAGGTGCCGGTCCCGTCACCGAAGGTCATCGCGCCGAAGCTGAAGACCGATACCTTGAGGCCGCTGCGGCCGAGTTGGCGGTATTCCATGTTCCTCTACCCCTTGTTCCTGACGGGCGCCCACGGGAAATTGTCGGGCCCGCCCTGTACGACCGCGCCGTCTTCCAGCAGCTTTGCGGTTTCTTCTTCGCCATAGCCCAGTTCGCGCAGCAATTCGGTCGAATGCTCGCCGAGTTCGGGCACCGGCAGATTGTCCGCAACTTCGGCCTGCCCCGGGAATTCCGGCACATCGAAGCTGAGGCCGCGATAGTCGAGATGGCGCAGCTTGCCGGGCTGGCGCGCCTGCGGCACCTCGAGCACGCGCTCCAGCGGCATCACCTCGTTGAAGCCGAGGCCTGCCTGCCTGAGGCGCGCGGATAGCTCCTCGAAGCTGAACTTGCCGACGCCCGCGCGAACCGCCGCTTCGACCTCGTTGCGCAGCTTCTTGCGCTGACGCAGCGTCGCCATCTCCTCGTTGCCGGCTTCCGGCATGTCGAGCGCGGCGGTGAGCTTGCGCCAATGCGTGTCGGACATCACCAGCAGGTAGGCCCATCGCCCATCGCTGGTCTCGTAGGAGCCGTAGCCGGGCATGGCGAACTCGCCGCCCGCTTCCTTTTCGGGACGCCCAAGCAGCTGGGTCTTGAGCTGGACACCGGCGAGGTCGCGCGCGGCGAGGTGGAGGCCGGTTTCGTACAAGCCCAGTTCGATCCTGCGGTCCTTGGCGGTGGGCGCGGGATCGAGCATCACCGCCATGGTGCGGATCACCGCGAAGGTGCCGGCGAATTGGTCGTGATAGGACGGGCCCAGCCGCGTCGGCCTTCCGTTGATGCGGTGGTCGTCCATTACGCCCGTAGCGGCTTCGGCGACCGGATTGGTGGCGAGGTCGTCCGCCTGTGGTCCGGCGCCGTAGCCCTTGACGTGGCAGTGGATGATGTTCGGATTGACGGCGTCGCAATCCTCGAAGGTGACGCCAAGCTTGCGCGCGGCCTTGGGCGAGAGGTTGTGGATCACCACGTCGGCCGTCGCCACCAGCTTGCGGAACACCTCCCTGCCACCCTCACTCGTCAGGTCGAGGCACAGCGCCTTCTTCGAATGCGAATAGGCGATGATCGTTCCGCTCGGGCCCCCGCGCACCAGCGCGCGGGTGGTGTCGCCCGTCGGCGGCTCGATCTTGATGACCTCGGCGCCCAGCTGCGAGAGAATATGCGTCGCATAGGGTGCTGCGACCATGGTGCCGAGCTCGATCACGCGGCGTCCTTTGAGGGGGTGCTGGCTCATGCTGTCCCGTATCGGTGAAAATAATGCATTATCTGTCGAGGTTGCGGGGGCCGATAACCTCGTTTAACGCGCTTGGCTAGTGATTCGGCGGCTCCGATGGAAAAAATAATGCATTATTTTCCTCGGAGCCCAACAGCAGGGGTGATTCAAGGCCATGAGCGAGGATTTTTCGGACTGGGTCGGGCGCAGCGAGCAGGCGGCGGACGTGCTGGACGCGGCGCGCAGCAATGCGCTGACCGCGAGCCTGGGCGTGATCACGCAATTCAAGCCGGGCGACGTCATGCCGCTCTTGCATCACTGGCTGCACTTCTGGAACGTCCAGCCGCCCGAGGGGCTAGGTCCCGATGGCCACCCGGCCAAGGGCGGCTTTCTGCCTCCCGTCCCGCTGCCGCGCCGGATGTGGGCGGGCGGACGGCTGAAGTTCCACCAGCCGCTGCGTTTCGGCGAGGCTGTCACCAAGGTCTCGACGATCAAGAGCGTCACCGCCAAGAGCGGCAAGAGCGGGCAGCTGGTGTTCGTCACCGTCGAGCATGCGCTGGCGGGCGAAAGCGGGCTGGCCGTCACCGAGGAGCAGGACCTCGTCTACCGCGAAGCCGCCGCTCCCGGCTCGATCAAGGGCCCGGACGCGGGCGCACCGGCGCCGCAACCCACCTTCCACCGCACCATCGAGCCCGACGAGGTCATGCTGTTCCGCTATTCCGCGCTCACCATGAACGGCCACCGCATCCATTATGACCGGCCCTATGCGCAAGCCGAGGAAGCCTATCCCGCACTCGTCGTCCACGGCCCCTTCATGGCGACCTGCCTGGTGGCGATGGCCCAGCGCGAACTCGGCGGATCGCTCGCAACCTTCGACTTCCGCGGACAGTCCCCGGCCTTCTGCGGCACCACGCTGCACGTCTGCGGCGAAAAGACCGACGCGGGCATCGACGTCTGGACCGAGCAGGGCGGCGCGAAGTGCATGGTGGCGTCGGCGACGGCGCCTTGAAGCCGGATAGACTGATTGCGCTGCTGAACGAGCGTCCGGTATCGACTACTCCATGATGATTGCCGAACGGCGAATTGGGGGTGGGGAGCGCCCCTTAAGTTCCTCCCTATTTTCGCGGCACGCGCAAATGGGGAGGATCTGAACGTCTGCAACGGCGTCGTGTCCGGAACGGCGGCTCTTTGCAGGAAATCTCGGATAGCGGCTACCTGACTCCCCCCCTTCAGGGGAGGGGTTGGGGGTGGGGAAGTGCCACTTGCGCAGCGCTGGCGGCGTTTCCCCACCCCGCTGTGACTAGGCCTTGCTGCGCAAGACCAAGTCTCGCTGCCCCTCCCCTGAAGAGGAGGTGAGTGTTGCGCGCCTCCTCAATCCTCATACCGCGTCGAGAACCTCACCCCCACCCAGGTGCACAGGCCCGAGGCGGCGAGGATCACGCCGGTCCAGCTGGCCAGCCCCTCCGCCGTCATTAGCTGGGCGGCGACCGGCGTCACCGCGCCGCCGATGACGCCGCCGGTGTTGAAGGCGATCGAGGTGCCGGTGTAGCGCACCGACACCGGGAAGAGGTGCGACATCCAGGCGCCCAATGGCCCGTTGGCGAAGCCGAGTGCGAACATCAGCGTGCACAGGAACAGCGCGCAGATGCCCATGCCGTATTCCAGCCCCAAGCCCAGCCCCATGCCGACCACGCCGGTTGCGAGCGCGCCGAAGGCGATCACCTTGTCGGGCGAGGTCTTGTCCGACCACAGCCCGGCCAGCAGCATCGCACCCGCGTAGAACAGGCTGGCGACGAGCTGGAGGCCAAGGAAGCTGTCGCGAGGATAGCCCATCTCCGATGTCGCGTAGGACAGCGCATATACGGTCGCGAGGTAGAAGGTGGCGAAGGTCGCCATTACGCCCGCCGCGCCCGCCAGCACCGCGCCCCAGTGATGTTTCAGGACATAGACCAGCGGAACCTTGTGCGGCGCTTCCTTTTCGACCGCAGCTTCGAACTCCGGTGTCTCGCCGATATTGAGACGGACCCATAGTCCGAGCACCACCAGTACCGCGCTCAACAGGAAGGGTATGCGCCAGCCCCAGTCCGTGAACTGCGCGTCCGTCATCGCCATGCCCATCACCATGAACACGCCGTTCGCCATGATGAAGCCGATGGGTGAGCCCATCTGCATGATCGAGACGAAGCGTGCGCGCCAGCCGGGAGGCGCATATTCGGCCGCCAGCAGCGCCGCGCCGGACCACTCGCCGCCAAGCCCGAGCCCCTGGCCGAAACGCAGCAGGCACAACAGCAGCGTCGCCACCCAGCCGATCGCCGCATAGGGCGGGAGCAGGCCGATAAGCATCGTCATCAGCCCCATCATCAGCAGCGATACGACCAGCGTCGCCTTGCGTCCCACCCGGTCGCCGAAATGGCCGAACACCATCGCGCCGACGGGCCGTGCGACGAAGGCGAGGCCGAAGCTCATGAAGGCGAGCAGGGTTTGTGCGGCGGAGGATTCCGAAGGGAAGAACAGTGGCCCCAGAACCAGTGCCGCGGCAGTGCCGTAGATAAAGAAGTCGTAATACTCGACCGCCGTACCGACCAGCGATGCGGTCAGCACGCGCCGGTGTTCGCGGAATGGATGGATCCCTGCCATGCGTCCTCCCTGTGGTGCCGGCGCTAGCTTCCGGGAACGAAGGGCGTCAAGTGTTTGCGGGGAAGGGCGGGCTGTAGCGAAAAACTTCCCCTCCCCGCGGGGAGGGGATCGAGGGGAGGGGGAGCGAGGCCGCAAGGTCTCGAGTCCCACGTTTGTTGGATACCCCCACCCATCCTCCCCCAACGGGGGAGGAGCATTTAAGTCGGACTCGCGATGGCTAGCCTAGCCACCCCGATCCTTCCCCCCCGACACGTCTATCGGCACGCCTTCGGTGAACGGCGCGTCGCGCTCCTTGAAGGCGGCACCCAGGCCGATCTCGCCGGCGCGTTTCATGAAAGCGCCCATTTCTGGCGCCTGGTTGGCGAGCGCGTCGAAGGGGGCGGAGATGTCCTGCAGCGTGCCCCGTCCCATCAGGTCGAGCGCGCGGTTGATGACGTATTTGTTGATGCCGGCGATATCGCGGCCCATCGCGACGATGCGCTTTGCAAGGAATGTCACGCGCTCGTCCAGTTCGTCGGCCGGTGCCGCCTCCAGCGCGAAGCCGATCTTTTCGGCCAGCCTGCCGGTGAAGGTGTCGCCCGTCAGCAGCAGGCGCTTCGCCCATTGCGGGCCGACGTTGTAGATCCACATCGTCGTCGGCGGAGTGCCGCCCATCCTCAGCGCCGGGAAGCCGATCGTCGCATCCTCGTCGACGAAGACGAGGTCGCAGCTCAAGGCAAGGTCGGTGCCGCCCGCCAGGCAATAGCCGTGGACCTGTGCGATCACCGTGATCGGCGCGTCCCAGATCCGCGACCACTGGCGGCTCATGTCCGCGGTATCGAGCGCGCGGCGCGGCAGCGAGATCGCCTCGCTGCCTTCCATCTGGCCGCCGGAAATGTCGTAGCCCGAACAGAAGCCCTTGCCGCTGCCCTTGATGACGACACAGCCCGCGGCGGGATCTCGCCCCGCCGCTTCCACGGCCTCTGCCAGTTCGCGGCGCATGGTGGTGCAGATGGCGTTGCGCTTGTCCGGCTTGTTGAGCGTGATGCGCACGATGCCGGCGTCGTTTTCGACGAGGATGGTTTCGTAAGCCATGGTCAGATCGACCTCCCCGAGCCTTCCCAGTATTTCTCGCGCAGCTCGCGCTTGCGGATCTTGCCGCTGGGATCGCGCGGCAGCTTGTCCACCAGCTCCACCGATGTCGGGCATTTGTAATGCGCGAGGTGCTCGCGGCAAAAGGCGATGATGTCCTCCTCGCTGGTTTCCGCGCGCGGCTCGACGATCGCCTTGACGCGCTCGCCCCAGTGATCGTCGGGCACGCCGATCACCGCCGCATCGCCAACCGCCGGGTGGTTGAACAGCGTGTTCTCGACTTCGGCGGGGTAGATGTTGGCGCCGCCGGAGATGATCATGTCCTTCTTGCGGTCGGTCAGGAACAGGTAGCCGTCTGCGTCGAGATAGCCCATGTCGCCCAGCGTGAACCAGTCGCCGCGCCAGGTCTCGTCGTCGAGCTGGCTCGCGTCCTTGTATGTGAACTTCATCAGCGTGCGCGAATAGATCAGGCCGACTTCGCCGGAGGGCAGGATGTTGCCTTGCTCGTCCATGATGCGAAGCTCGGTGCCTTCGGGGAAGGCGCGACCGACGCTGCCGGGCCGATCCAGCCATTCGGCGGGCGAGATCATGCTCATCGAGCCTTCGGTGCCGCCATAGACCTCCCAGATCGCGCCTTCCGGGAAGTAGTCGATCGCCTTCGCCTTGAGATCGCGAGGGCAAGGGGCGGCGGAGTGCAGGATCGCCTTGATCGACGACACGTCGTATTTCGCGCGGACATCCTCGGGCAGTGCCATGATCCTGATGAGGTGGGTGGGCACGCAGGTGAGCCAGGTGACTTTCTCCCTGTCGATCACGCGAAGGCATTCCTCGGCATCGAAGCCGCCTTCCATCATCACCACTCTGTGCCCCGTGCTCATCGCCGTTGCTCCGAAGCCGATCGGCTGGGAGTGGTAGAGCGGGCCACAAATTAGGTGGACTTCGCCCGGCTTTTCGATGCGCAGCCGGTCGAGCAGCCCGTTCTGGCTGGGCGAGAATTTGGCGATGACCTCGGGCGGGACGGGCTCGCGCTGGATCGCCTTGGGCCGGCCGGTGGTGCCAGAGGAATAGAGGTCGAACATCATCAAGCCCAAAGGCACGCTGGATGGCGGCGCGGGATCGGTCGCGGCAATTGCTGCTTCGTACGCGTCGAGCGAAACGCCGTTCAGCCCCTCCATCCGCTCGGCGCTGGCGTCGTCGAAGAACACCAGCTTCACGCCCGAATCCTCGACGAGATATTCGACCTCCTCGCGCTTCAGCCGCCAGGCGATGGGCACGCTGGTCGCCCCCAGCGCGGTCGCCGCCGTCATCAGCTCGTAGAATTGCGGGCGGTTCTTGAAGGCGATGCCAATGCGGTCTCCCTGGCCAATGCCCCTGCCCGCAAGAAAGGCCTGCGCGCGGCTGGCGCGGTCGATGAATTGCCCGCGTGTGAGGCGCTCGTCGCCCAGCACGAACAGGATGTCGTCGTCGGCATTGGTCATGTGATTGCTCTCTCCCAAATCTCTTATTGTTGCTGGCCGAAAGCCGCTATTTCTTCCCGGACTTGTTGTGAATGCTCGCCCGGGCGAGGCGCGGGCGCGGTGGCGTCGGCCATGCGCGGGCTGGCGACCAGCGGCGTTCCAGGCATGGCATGAGTCCGGGTTCCGGCCTGCACCGCAAGGAAATAGCCACGGTGTTGCATGTGAGGATCGGCTGTCAGCTCGTGCGCGTCGAGCGCTGCGAAGGCCTGCAAGCCTGCAGATTGCAGTTCGGTTGCAAGTGTCAGTTTGTCCTGGCGCGCGGTCCAGGCCGCGATCACCGGTTCGATTTCGCCGGGATCGCTTGCGAGCGAGACGGCAACGCCGCTCAGTTTCGTGAAGGTTGCGCAATCCTCCTCGCTCTCCAGACGGATGGCGATCCACTGATCGTCGCCCTCGCAGGGAAACACGCCTTGCAATGCCCCAAGCCGCGAGCGGTTGCCGACGCGCTCGTGCCCGCGTCCAAAGCCTGTCGCCTCGACGATGCCTTCGCCCGACATGGCGAGATAGGCCTCAAGCTGCGAAATGTCGTACCAGCCGCCGCTGCCCGTCTCCATGGCCTTGCGCAGTCCGCGCGCCGAAGCGAGCCCGCCGGCAAGACCGCCGGTCGCGTCGGGGAAGGCGTGGCCGAGCCTGAGCGGCTCGCCGCCCGGATAACCGGTGCGGCCGGAGATCGAGGACGCCGCCTCGATCGAAGGGCCATAGGAGCGCCAGTCGCGCCACGGCCCGCTCGCGCCCCAGCCCGAAAGCGAGATATAGGTCAGCGCCGGGTTGATCCGAGACAGTTCCTCCGCCCCGACGCCGAGCTTGTCGGCGATTCCGGGCCGGAAATTCTCGACGACGATATGAGCCTCGCGCGCCAGTGCATGGGCGACGGCGCGATCTTCGGGGTCGTGCAGGTCCAGCGCGATGGAGCGTTTGCCGCGAAACATCTTGGTGTCGTAGAGATGCATCATCGTCTCGACCGGCGAGGCTTCCCGGCCCGGCTCGATCATGCAGTCCATCCGCGCGCCGGGCTGTTCCACCCAGATCACTTCCGCGCCGAGATCGGCGAGCGCGCGGGTGGTGCTAGGTCCGGCCCAGAAGATCGTGAAATCGAGCACGCGCACGCCTTCGAGCGGCAGCTCGCCCGTCGGCCCCAGCCGAAGTGGCGAACCATTGGCTGCGAAGCCTTGGAAATGCGCTAGCGGATTGCCGGGCATGACGCCGCTGCACTCAGCCTCGCGCCAGTAATCGCGCGACAGCAACTGCGGGTTGCTGGTGATGTCGACGGGGCCCGAAACCTTGGCGCAGGCGACGCCGCCTTCCTGGAAGATGCGGACGATGTCGTCCGCGTCATGCGCTTCGAGCCAGGGCGCCATCTCCTCATCGAGCGCGTCGCGGTTGGCCATGCGCAGGTCCTTGTCCGCAAAGCGCGGGTCGGCGGGCAGGTCGGGGCGCTCGATGGCGATGGCGAACTTGTCGAATTCGACATCGGTGACGACGCCTATCGAGATGTAGCCGTCGCGACATGGCCTGACAGTCAGCGGATAGACCTCGGTGTAGCGGCCAGTCCGGCGCCGCAGTTCGCCGGCTGCGGTGCGCGCGAAGGTCGACTGGTGCTGCAGCAGCATCGTCTCCATCACCGAGATGTCGAGATGGCGGCTGCGCCCGGTGCGCATGCGGTCGATCAGTGCGGCTTCCGCGGCCAGCGCTGCGGTGTAGCCGGCGGCATAGGCGCACATGTTTTCCGGCCCGCACAGCGGCTCGCGGTCGGGATCGCCGGAAATGAAGAGGTAGCCACCCGAAGCCCAGTCGGCGATCGAACCGCCGCGCCAGCCGGCATAGGGCCCCGTCATGCCGAAGCTCGAGGTGGTGACGTGGATGCAGCGTTCCGGGATGGCGAGGCCTGCGGCGTATCCCTGGAAAGCGCCCTGGTCGAAGCTGGTCCAGACGATGTCGCAACTGCCGACAAGGTCCACCAGCCTGTCCCTGTCGACCATCTGCTTGTCGCAATCGAGATAGGCGGCGGGCGACTTCGGCTCATCCAGATCCGGCGCACAGCGCAGCACTTCCTCGCCATCCTGCGCGAACAGCTTGGCGCCGAAGCGCCCGGCGACATCGCAGCTGAGGTCAAGGATATTCACCTGCCCAGACCTCAGGCCGGCACGACCGCCAGCTTGGCTGCCTCGGCGATCAGGGGTGCGTTGAAATTGCGCTTGGTCTCGGCGATGCCCGTGGGCGGAAGGGCGGTAAAGCGTTCCGCAATTTCCAGTGCGGTGACGCGCTCCTCGCCATCGGGGCAGACCGCGCTGCACAACCCGATCCGCAGTGCTTCATCGGCCATGACCTTGCGGCCCGTCATCAATATGTCGCGCGCCTTCAGTTCGTAGCACAGCCGCGGCCACATCATTTGCGTCGCCGGGCCGCCCGCGATACCGTAATGGACATGCGGGTCGGAGAGGAACGCGCTCTCGCCCATCACCACCACGTCGCACAGCGCGACAAGGCCCGCCGCGTAACCCACGGCGAAGCCGTTTACCGCCGCGATTGCCGGAATTTCCAGCGCCAGCAGCGCCTGGATCGCGCCGATGGTGAGATGGCCGAGCTCCTCGTGGTCGGTGCAGGTGCCTTCGGCCATCTCTCGCAGGATCTCGCGGTCGCCACCGGCGGAAAACGCGCGGCCGGCGCCGGTCATTACCAGAACTCGGACCGTTTCATCGCCGCCCGCCTTTTCCAGCTCCTCGAGAATGCGACGCTGCATCGCGATATTGGCGGCGTTGGCCTTGTCCGGCCGGTTGAGCGTCAGCACCCGCACCGGGCCGACATTCTCGACCAG
>CAYPFE010000033.1:1462-12818 GCA_964409895.1 uncultured Novosphingobium sp. | reverse complement strand
GAACCCAGGACTTCGACAGCGTCATGCAGTCCGACGTGATCATGGTGATGGGCGCCAACCCGACCGACGCCCACCCGGTATTCGCTTCGCGGATGAAGCGACGGCTGCGTCAGGGCGCGAAACTGATCGTCATCGACCCGCGCCGGATCGACCTTGTGCGCAGCCCGAAAATCGACGCGTCGCACCATCTGGCGCTGCGGCCGGGCACCAATGTCGCGGTGCTCACCGCCATAGCCCATGTCGTCGTCACCGAGGGCCTGGCGGACGAGGCCTTCATTCGCGCGCGTTGCGATTGGGATGAGTATCAGGACTGGGCACGCTTCGTTTCCGATGAACGGCACAGTCCGGAGTTCCTTGCAGACGTGACGGGCGTGCCTGCTGAAACCCTGCGTGCAGCAGCGCGGCTCTTCGCGACGGGCGGCAACGGTGCGATCTATTACGGCCTTGGCGTGACCGAGCATTCACAGGGCTCCTCCACTGTCATGGCGATTGCCAATCTCGCTATGGCGACGGGTAATATCGGCAGGCCCGGCGTGGGCGTGAACCCCTTGCGGGGCCAGAACAACGTCCAGGGCGCCTGCGACATGGGCAGTTTCCCGCATGAGCTCTCAGGCTATCGCCACATTTCGGACGATGCCGTGCGCGCCTCGTTCGAAGCCGACTGGGGCGTGATGCTGGACCCCGAACCGGGTCTGCGCATTCCCAATATGCTCGACGCCGCGCTCGACGGTTCTTTCCGCGCGATCTACATCCAGGGCGAGGACATTCTCCAGTCCGATCCCGACACCAAACACGTCGCCGCGGCATTGGCGGCGATGGACTGCGTCATCATCCACGACCTGTTCCTCAACGAAACCGCGAGCTACGCGCATGTCTTCCTGCCGGGCTCGACCTTTCTCGAGAAGAATGGGACTTTCACCAACGCCGAACGCCGCATCCAGCTGGTGCGTAAGGTGATGGAGCCTGCCAACGGGCTGGAGGACTGGCAGGTGACGCTGGAGCTGGCGAAGGCGCTCGGTATCGACTGGAACTATGCCCACGCGAGCGAGATCATGGAGGAGGTCGCGCGCCTCACGCCGACCTTTGCCGGGGTCTCACATGCCCGGCTGGAGGCGGAGGGCTCGCTGCAATGGCCGGTCAACGAGGCGCATCCCGACGGTGCGCCCGTCATGCATGTCGGCGGTTTCGTGCGCGGCAAGGGCAAGTTCGTCGTCACCGAATATGTGCCGACCGACGAGAAAACCGGCCCGCGCTTTCCGCTGCTGCTGACGACCGGGCGTATCCTGACGCAGTACAATGTCGGCGCGCAGACCAGGCGTACGGCACAGACCGTGTGGCACGCGGAGGATGTGCTCGAAATCCACCCCCATGACGCCGAAAACCGCGGTATCCGCGAGGGCGATCTGGTGCGCCTTGCCAGCCGCAAGGGCGAGACGACATTGCGCGCGCAGGTGACGGAGAAGGTGGCGCCAGGCGTCGTCTACACCACGTTCCATCATCCCGAGACGCAGGCCAATGTCGTCACAACCGAATACTCGGACTGGGCGACCAGCTGTCCGGAATACAAGGTGACGGCGGTGCAGGTCTCGCCATCCAACGGGCCGTCGGAATGGCAAGAGGATTATGCGGGCTTCACCAGGCGGGCGCGGCGCGTCGTTTCCGCTGAGCCGGCGGAGTAGGCTGCGATGGAGATTGAACGACTGCGATATAAGGCGGACCAGATCGCCCGGAATTTCGCCGCGTTGGGCGAGGAGGAGGCGATCGCGGCAACCGCCGATCACCTGTCCAAGTTCTGGGACGCGCGTATGAAGGCGCAGATCCTTGCCGACGACCGCTCAGCCCAGTCGCCGCTGGTCGCAGCGGCGCTGGATAGAATATAAGAATATAGTGGTGTGAAGATTGGAGAGATTTCGATGACTGAGACCGCGCTTCAAGACCCGCCGCCCGCGACACCCGCCGTCAGGGGCACACTCCACCGCTTCCTGCCGCTGCCGGTGATGCAGCACCACGCGAAGTGGTTCGAGGCGGGGCCCGTGAGCTTTGCGCTCGAAATGCGGGTGCTCGACGACGGCAACGGCAATCCGGGCGAACGCAGTATCTCGATCCATGTGTTCAATCCCGAAAGGGACCGGGAAATGGTGCGCTTCGACTGTTTCGACCGCTTTCCGCATTACCATTACATCTTCACCGACCGGCAGGAAAACATCGTCTGGGGATACGATCCCGATGCCAACGGGCCGATGGTGGACTGGTCATTCGCCTCGATCCGCAATCGCCTGCCCGCTTTCTTGCGTCGCGCCGGTGAGGAGGGTTACGCTCGCCGCGTCGAGGAAGAAGGTTTGGATGGCTCCGCGATCGACCGCTTGCGCCAGGCCATCGAAGACTGGGAGCCAAGCCTGCCGTCACCCGATCTGATGGCGGAAGGCCGGGACTGGTACGTCAAATGGAAGACGGCGCATCCGCAGTTCAACACAGCGACCGGGCAGGAATTCCTCTCGTTTCTGCGATTGCCTAGCTTTGTAGAGCCCCGGTCAACCCGCCATCGACCAGCAGGTCGGTTCCGGAAATGAAGCTGGCCTTGTCTGAGGCGAGAAATTCCACGGCGTCGGCAATCTCCAGCATCGTTCCCTCGCGCTTCAGCGGGCTTGCTTCGAACATCTTGCGCTTGTGTTCGTTCGCGGCGAATTCCTTGGCGCCCATAGGTGTCGCGATCAGTCCTGGCGACAGTGAGACGATCCTCGCTCCGCGAGCCCCCCAGGCGGCGGCGTTACGGCGGGCATAGAGTAGCAGGCCGTATTTGGCATAGGTGTAACCCATGCCGGCATTGGCGCGGTCCGGCCCGATCGCCTTGGCAAGCTCCTCTGCCAGGTCGGGCGTTGCCGGATCGCGCAAAATCTCGAGTTCCGCTTCATTGGGCTGGATGCCATAGGCTGCCATCGAGGCGATCAGGATCGCGGAACTGCCCTGCCCCGCATGCGGCAGCAGCGCCTCTGCGGTGAGTGCCGCGCCCGTCAGGTTGACGCGCAGGATCGAATCGAACGTGCTGCCGGTTGGCGACAGACCGGCGACATGGGCCAACACGCCAAGTCCCCCGAGTTCGCCCACCCTGCCGGCCATCGCCGCGACCGAATTCGGCGAAGTGATGTCGCAGGCGATCGACGTGATGTCGCAGCCGCAGTCGCGCATTGCAGCGGCTTCGGCCTCGGCCCGGGCGCCATCGATGTCGGCAAGCAGTACGCGATAACGCTGCGCCAGGCGCTTCGCCACGGCCATGCCCATACCGCCTGCGCCGACTACGACCGCAAGCCGCCAGTCCGGCCTTGCGCTGCTGCCATATTGATACATCGCTTCCTCCATTCGGGCACTATCCTGCAATCAATTGCTTGTCCGGCCAATCCCCCTGTGCAAGATTTCGCTTATGGTTCACCCACGCCTCTCGGTTAACTCCCTCAGCTCCTACAGCTGGACCTTCGAGAAGGAGCTGGCGCTGTGGCGCGATCTAGGCACAGGCTGGGCCGGCGTGATCGGAGCCAAGCTGGGCGAGGACTTCGACGGCGGGCTGACGAAGCTCACCACGGCCGGGATCAGGCTTTCCACCGTGATAGCGGGCGGTTTCGACCTCGCGGCGCCAGAAAGCTGGGATGCGAGCAGGGCTGAATTGCACGCGATGATCGATAGCGTCGCGGAGCATGGCGGCTGGTCACTCTACATCACACCTGGGCGGACGACCTTCGCGCCTTGGGGCGAGGTGCTCGACATCTTTGCTGCGGCTGCCGGACCGAGTGCGGATTATGCGCGCGGCAAGGGCGTTCGGCTTGCTTTCGAACCCTCGATGCGGCCGGACGTCAGCTTCATCAATACCATCCGCGATGCGATCGACGGGGCCGAGGCGAGCGGCCTCGGCATTGTCGTCGATTTCGGCAATTGCTGGATGGAACGCGATTTCCGCGAAACCCTGCTGCGCGCAGCACCGCATGTCGCCCTGGTCCAGGTCGGCGATACCGTGGTTGGGCCGGTGCAGGGGCCGGGCCAGCCGGCCGCCAGCGGGCGTGTCCCGTTCGGCGAAGGCAACTTGCCGCTCGCCCGCATGCTCAAGGACGTGATGGATACGGGTTATGCCGGCCCGATCGAGCTGGAACTGCCCGGCCATCTCGGCGAAACCGAAGGCTATGAACCGGTGATCCGGCGCGGAGTCGAGAAGGCAAACCTTCTCTTTCAGGAGCTGGGACTGTAGAAGGTCCGGCGTGGCGCGCAGACGCCGAGTGGAGAGTGCGATGAATATCTATCAGCCCTTTCAGATGGAAGCGCCCGAGGATGCGGCAGGCCATTTTGCCACCGGTCCGGTCTCGTCGCGGCCCTATCACGATCCCGAGTGGTGGGAGCTGGAGAAAGAGGCGATCTTCAAGCGTACCTGGCTGCATATTGCGCACATGTGCGAAATTCCCGAACCCGGCTGCTTCATTCGCAAGGAAGTGGAATTCGCCGACGCCTCGCTGGTGATCGTCCATGGCAGGGACGGGGTAGTGCGCACCTTCCACAATGTCTGCACCCATCGCGGCACCGAACTGGTTCTGGAAGACCAGGGCAAACGCGGCAAGTTCAGCTGCATGTACCACAACTGGACATTCGGCACCGATGGCAACCTGCTGTCGGCCCCCGACTTCGAACGATTTCATGTCACAAAGGAAAGCTGTGCGCTCAGGCAGGTTAGCACCGAGGTCCTCGCCGGCATGGTGTTCATCAATTTCGACCCAAATCCGCGCCAGAGCGTGCGCGATTTCTTCGGGCCGATCGCCGACGGGATGGAAGGTTTGCCGGTCGCCCAGGCTACCGATTTCACCGAATTCGTCTACGAGATCGACGCCAACTGGAAGCTCAACTTCGACAACTTCCAGGAGAACTATCACCTGCGCTTCATTCACCCCAACACAGGCGGGCCCGCGATCTGGCCCGAAAACCCCTTGGGTTATCCGAGCGAATACGGCTTCTGGGGTCCGCACCGCAGTCAGACTCTGTGGATGAACCCCGAGCCGCCGCCACCGCCGCCGGTGATGCTGGAAGGCTATTCGCGCGCCAGGCGGCTGCCGCAGGACGTGCCGCATGTTTTCACGAAGACCGATTTCAAGCTCTTTCCCGGCCTGCACATTGTCGGCCTGCCGCCAAGCCAGCAATACACCCATACCCACTGGCCGCTCGGACCGCACAGGACACGCGGGATCATCCGGATGTACTGGTCGACAAGGCCGGATTGCGCATCGCGCCTGTTTGCGCGGGAAATCGGCACGTTCGGCACCCGCGATGTCCTCGCGGAAGACCGGCCCGCGGTCGAGGCAGGCCAGCGCGGCGTCGCGCGGACCGACAAGGTCCACTTCCAGGATCACGAGGTCCTGCTGCGCCATCTCTATGACACGGTCGAGCAGATGGTATCCGACTATCTCGCGGAAAAAGAGGCGGCCTAACCGGTTTTGACCACTGCGGAGAACTGGTCTTCGCAGGCCTCACGCTCGCTTGCGATCAGGACGTAATCGCCGCTGCGTGTCGTGCGGAGCAGGTCGGCCAGGGCGAAGAATCTCAGTTTGGCCCTGAGTCGCGACACGTGGACCGCCAGGCTGTTGGTCTCCGGCACGAAGCGCAGGTGCCAGAAATCCTCGATAAGCTTGCGTTTGCAGAGCGGCTTGCCCGGCCTGTCCGATAGCCGCCAGAGCGGGCCAAATTCGCGAGGGTGCAATCCCAGGGGCTCGCCATCGACAAATGCCTCGCGCGCGAGCAGGTCCAGGCGAAGCGGCCCGACCTGGCGAAAGCGGGGCAGCATGTCCTCAAGCTCGGTTAGCCTGAGAGCGCGCGCCTCCAGCTCGTGCAATTCGAGCTGCGTGCCAAGCACCTCGCCAAACCCCAGCCTCAGCAGGCGTGCCCTGTCGGCAGCCTCTCCGACGCCGAGCAGCATGATCAGGCGCCGGTCCTCATGCCCGAAACTGAGCAAGAAGCGCTGCCAGCTCGCCTGATCCATCGTTTCGGCATCGGCAAGCGCCACGCATTCGCTTCGCTGGGTTCTGGAGGCGAGAAGATGCCATCCGCATTCGCGCAGGTCGAGCGAAGGTGGCAACTCGTTCTCGTTCAGCCAGCGAAAGACACGCAAGCTCAGCTCCATTGAGCCCAGACGGGCCCTTGCCGGAGAGGATCCGGCCTGCGACTCGCAGGCCGACGGAGTTCCAAGACACTCCGAATCGCAGTGGTTAACAATTGGTTTTGAGCGCTATCAGTCAGGCAGCGGTCACATTTACACCCATGCTGGACAGATAACGCCTGACATTGCGGGCCGCCTGGCGCAGCCGCTGCTCGTTTTCGACCATCGCAATGCGGACGAAACCTTCGCCATCCTCGCCATAGCCAACGCCGGGAGCGACCGCGACGCCCGCATGGGTGAGCAACTGCTTGGAGAATTCTAGGCTACCCATTTCCTTGAGGGCATCGGGCAGCGGGGCCCAGGCAAACATCGATGCCTTTGGCGGCGGAATGTCCCAGCCAGCCCGTCCGAACGCCTCGACCATGACGTCCCGGCGCTTGCGGTAGAGTTCCCGGTTCGTCTCGACGATGTCCTGAGGTCCGTTGAGCGCGGCGACGGCTGCTGCCTGGATCGGCGTGAATGCTCCATAATCGATGTAACTCTTCACGCGCGAGAGCGCGGCGATCAGCGTCTTGTTGCCAACCGCGAAGCCCATCCGCCAGCCCGCCATCGAATAGGTCTTGCTCATCGACGTGAATTCAACTGCGACATCCTTTGCGCCGGGCACCTGAAGGATCGAGGGCGTCGGGTTGCCGTCGTAATACAGTTCGGAATAGGCGAGGTCGGAGAGCACCCAGATCCGGTTCTCCTTCGCCCAGGCGACGAGCCGCTCGTAGAAGGCAAGGTCGACGGTCTCGGCTGTGGGATTTGACGGGTAATTGACGATCAGCACCGTCGGGCGCGGCACGGTGAAGTGCATCGCCTTTTCCAGTGCTTCCCAATATTGCTCGTCGGGCGTGGTCGGCACCGACCGGATCGTGGCGCCTGCGATGATGAAGCCAAAGGTGTGGATCGGGTAGCTCGGGTTGGGGGCCAGCACCGTATCGCCCGGCGCAGTGATGGCGGTGGCGAGGCTCGCAAGACCTTCTTTCGAGCCCAGCGTGACGACCACTTCCGATTCGGGATCGAGATCGACGCCGAAGCGCCGCGCATAGTAATTGGCCTGTGCCTTGCGCAGCCCCGGGATACCCTTGGACTGGGAATAGCCATGTGCGTCGGGTTTCTGTGCGACCTCGCACAGCTTGTCGATGACGTGTTGTGGCGGGGGCTGGTCGGGATTGCCCATGCCGAGGTCGATGATGTCGCGTCCTTCCTGACGTGCTGCGTGCCGCATCGCGTTGACTTCGGCGATGACATAGGGTGGCAGTCGCTTGATGCGGTAGAACTCGTCTTCCATGACCTCTTGGTATCCAGTGTATCGCGGCAACAGCGCCGCGTCGCTCATTTAGGCGATAAAGCCCCTCTGGCAAATGGTCCTTGTGACAGTCTATGAATGTTGGCGTGGACTGGAGCATGTAGTGACATTCAGGCTCGCAGCAAATCATTGCGTGATCAAGGAGTGCCAGCACGTGGCAGCAGAGCCTGGCGACGATCGGCCTACCGACTGGGCCGGACTGATTCGCACCATGCAGACGATGTGGCAGTCTGCGGGCGAATCCGCCGGTGACGGGCGAGCCGAGCAGGCTTTCCTTACCGATCCCGCGAAGCTGGTGGAGATGGTGCAGGCGTTCCTGGGCGGATTTCCGAAGTTGAGTGAGGAACAAGGCAGGCACCTTTGGGAAGATGGCCTTCGCCTTTTCGAGACTGTGCTTGGCCAATATGGCATCGGCCCGGCAGCCGCTGGGGAAAAGGCGCAGTCTGCCGACCTGCCTCGCAGCGACCCGCGTTTTTCCGATCCAGCATGGCGTGAGACGCCGCTCTTCGCATTGCTGCACCAGGCTTACCTGCTAGTCGGCGAGCGGGTGCCTGAACTCATCTCGGAAAGCCCTGCGCTGGAACCTCGCCGACAGGAGCAACTGGCATTTGCTGCCGGTGCCTTGATCGACGCACTGAGCCCGGCCAACTTTCCGCTGACCAATCCGGTTGCGCTGGACCGCGTGACAAAAACGGGAGGGCAAAGCCTGGTCAGGGGCATGGAGAACCTGCTCGCTGACATGCAGCGCGGACAGCTCACCCACAGCGATCCTGAAGCTTTCACCATAGGCGAGAATATCGCGACGACGCCCGGCAAGGTCATTCACCAGACGCATCTCTACCAGCTGATTCAGTATACGCCTGTTACCGAGAAAGTGCTGAAGGTACCGCTGGTGATCTTTCCGGCCTGGATCAACCGGTTCTACATCCTCGACCTCACCGAGCGGAAAAGCTTCGTGCGCTGGGCGCTGGAGCAGGGAATTAGCGTCTTCATGGTTTCCTGGAAGTCCGCTGACGAGGGCATGGCCGATATCGCCTGGGACGACTACGTCGCGGCACAGATCGAGGCGGTGGAACTGGTTTGCGCAAGGCTCAAGGTGCCCTCGGCGCATGTCGCCGGCTACTGCGTCGCGGGGACGACGCTGGCGGCGACGCTCGCCGTTCTCGCCCGGCGGGGCGACGAAGGTATCGTCAAGAGTGCCACCTTCCTGACAGCCCAGGCCGACTTCAGCGAGCCCGGAGACCTCGGCCATTTTGCTGACGATGCCATGATCGCCACCGTCGAAAGGCTGGGGCAACGCGGTTATGTCGATGGCCGCTACCTTGCCGCGACCTTCAACCTGCTGCGAGGCAAGGACCTGATCTGGAGCCATGTCGAAAGGAATTACCTGCTGGGTGAAGACCGCTCCGCCTTCGACCTGCTGCACTGGAACGGAGACGTCACCAACCTGCCAGTGACATGGCTGAGGGACTATCTGCGCGATCTTTACCGGGACAACCGGCTTGTCGAGCCCGATGCGCTGTCAGCCTGCGGCGAGCCAATCGATCTGAGAAAAATCGAAACGCCAAGCTTCATCCACGCGGCGCGTGAGGACCATATCGCGCCGCCCGGCAGCGTCTGGAGGCTCATGAACCACCTGGCAGGACCACGCGAGTTTCTGCTCGCCGGTTCCGGCCACATTGCCGGCGTCGTCAATCCGCCCGCAGCGGGCAAATACCAGTACTGGACTGGCGATGACACGGCTCTGGCCCTTGATGCCTTCATTGCCAGTGCGGTCGAGCACAAGGGGAGCTGGTGGCCGCATTGGGCCGATTGGCTAAAGTCGCACGACGCCACCGAGATCGCTGCGCGGGGCAAGCGAAACCCGGGCGGGCGGGGCGACACGATCGTCGAAGATGCGCCTGGAAGCTACGTGGAGACCCGCTGACCATTCCCGGACCTGCACTTTAAGGTGCCCCTGGACTTTTGCTGCACTGCACAAATTCAGGTTGACATTCGTCAGTCCAACGCCTATTGTGCAGCGCAATATGAAGACCGCACCTTTGCGACACTCACTGGGAATCGAATTGATGTCGGATATTGAAACGGATGACACCGCTTCTGCTGAAAAGGCTTATGCGGAAGCCACTACGGCCGTTTCTGCGGCCATGAACGAGGAACAGCCGGGTGATCCGGCAGCCGAAACGAAGCCCGCTGCACCTGCGAAAGTTGTGGCGAAGATGAAAGCTGCGCCGGCCAGGCGTGCGGTAGCGAAGAAGCCTGCCAGGGCGAAGGCCGTCCGCAAGCCTGCGGCTCCCAGGAAGGCCCCTTCACAGGCCGCCGCCAAGACCAAGACTGCAACCAAGACCGTTACCACTCCCAAGGAAAAGATCATGCCGAAGACCGCAAAGACTGCAAAGATTTCGAAGGGCATCCAGGAAGCCGTGACCGAGGCGCAGGCCAAGGCCAAGGTCGCTGTCGAAAAGGGCACCGCCCTGCTCGGCGAGGCCGGTGAATTCACCAAGGGCAACGTCGAAGCGGTCGTCGAATCGGGCAAGGTGCTGGCCACCGGCCTCCAGTCGATGGGCAATGAATTCGTGGCCGAAGGCCGCAGCGCGTTCGAAACCGTAACCGGTGACGTCAAGCAGATCGCTGCTGTCAAGTCGCCCACCGAACTGCTCAAGGTTCAGAGCGAAATCACCCGCAAGAACCTCGATGCTGCCATCGCCCTGAGTTCGAAGAACAGCGAAGCGGTGCTCAAGCTGGCGAGTGACGTGCTGGCCCCGATTTCGGGCCGTTTCAGCCTCGCTGCCGAAAAGGTTCGCAAGCTCGCTGCCTGATTCACGGGCCGCGGATTTGCAGGAAAATGGCCGGCCGGGGGCGACTCCGGCCAGCCTTTCGCTATTTACGGATCGTTGAATGTCGCGGGGGTATCTTGTCGAGCGACCCCGGAATGCGATAACCTGCCTGCCATGCGTTGTGACGAAACCTTGACCGATTCAAACCCTTGCCAGACGTTTCGGGCCGGGCCGGGCCGCGATTCCGATAGCGGCGATGGTGACAACCAGGTCGGCATCGCCACCAAGACCCGCACCAAGCCAAAGAAGCCCAGCCAGTTCAAGGTGCTGATGCTGAACGACGATTACACGCCGATGGAATTCGTCGTGATGGTCCTCAAGCGCTTCTTCGCAATGGACATGGAGCAGGCGACGAGAGTGATGCTCCATGTGCATCAGAAGGGTGTCGGCGTCTGCGGGATATTTCCCTATGAGATCGCCGAGACCAAGGTGAACCAGGTGATGGATTTCGCCCGCCAGAACCAGCATCCCCTGCAATGCACGCTGGAAAAAGCCTGACGGCTTGTTCTTGCTGACAGCAAGCTAACGGCCTAGGTAGATTGCCTGTCCGGCACCCTCTGGAGTTTCGCGAAGTCAGCGCCCCGTGAAATTTTTCACCGCCATAGACCGATATATTTTCCGGCTGGTGCTCGTGCCGATGCTGGGGATTTTCATGCTCGCGGCATCGCTCCTGATCCTCGAGAAGATGCTTCGCCTGTTCGATTTTGTCGCCACCGAGGGCGGGCCGGTTAGCGTCGTCTTCCGGATGCTGGTCAACTTGCTGCCGGAATATGCGAGTCTCGCGATACCTTTGGGCCTGCTGCTCGGCGTTCTGCTTGCCTTCCGAAAACTTGCGGTGTCCAGCGAACTCGATGTCATGCGCGCTTTGGGGCTGAACTATGCACGACTGTTACGCGTGCCTTTCGTCATCACGCTGCTGCTCGTGGCGCTCAATTTCGCGATCGTGGGATATCTTCAGCCGCTCGCGCGCTACTACTACGAGCAGCTGCAATATGACTTGCGTTCGGGCGCACTGGGAGCCTCCATCAAGGTTGGCGATTT
>CAYPFE010000033.1:0-1452 GCA_964409895.1 uncultured Novosphingobium sp. | reverse complement strand
GAAAGCCAGGAAGATGGCCGCCGCCTGATCGGTATCTTCGCAAGGGTCTCGAACACCAAAGGACAGGTTCTGTCGATCTCGGCGCGAGAAGGCCGTTTCCTCGCTCTGCGTGACAAACCCGACACGATCATCCTGCGGCTGATCGAAGGCCAGATCGTCCAGGACATGCCGGGACAGGACCCGCGCGTCCTGTCGTTTTCGCGCCATGACTTGCCGATAGACCTTCCGGCGATCGAGAAATTCCGCGAACGGGGGGACGAAAATCGGGAGTATATCCTGCCTGAGCTCCTTCAGATCGGCTGGAGCAAGGACAGACCAGCGCCTGAGCGCCTGTCAAGCCAGGCCGCGTTCAACTACCGCATGGTCGAAGTCATCACGATGTTGTTCATGCCACTGCTGGGGCTTGCGCTCGCGATACCGCCCAAGAGATCGACCTCCGCGCTGGGCTTCTTCGTCGCGATCATCATGGTCGTCGTCTACCACAAGATCAACCAATATGCCGAGAGTGTCGCCTCGATGGGGCGCGTCGACCCTGCCCTGGCGTTATGGGGCCCCTTCGTCATATTCGTCGCCATGATATTATGGATGTATCATCAGGTAGCCCATGTGCCGGGCGGCCAGGCGATTGGCTGGCTCGAACGTTTGGCCGACAATGCAGGCAAACGCGTGCGTTCGCTGCTGAGCCGCCGCTCGGACAAGCTCAAGCTGGCGCAAGCAGCGAGCTGACATGCATCTTGACTTCTTCACGTCCCGGACGCTGACTCTCTACCTGTCACGCATGTTCGTCACACGGATCGCTGCGGTGCTGATCATGCTTGTGATGGTGCTGATGATCCTGGACCTGCTCGGCCAGAGCGGGAAGATCCTCGCCAACCCTGCCAATGGCGAAGCCGAAGTGTTCCATTATATCAGTCTGAGCGTGCCGCAGCTGATCGCCCGTTTCCTGCCCTACTCGGTGCTGCTGGCCACGATCATTACGCTGGCGACACTCAATCAAAACAGCGAAGTGATCGCGATGAAGGCCTCGGGCCTCTCCGCGCATCAAGTTCTTGCGCCTCTCATTCTGACCGCCTTTGTCGTGGCGCTGGTCAACATCGCTTTCAACGAACGTGTCGTGACCCGCGCCAATGCAACGCTCAAGGCGTGGCAGGCGGTCGAATACGGTGCGATCCCCAGCGATTCAGACGTGCGCAGCAATGTATATCTGAGCGATGGAAAGGATGTGCTGCTGGCGAAGAACATGACCGGCATTGGCAAGCAGATCGTCATGGAGGGCGTCACCTTCTACAGGCGTAACGAGGCAGGTATCGTCGTCGAGCAACTGAGGGCACCGCGAGCGACATTCGCCGAACCCGGTTGGCGGCTGGAGCAACCGGTCAGGTTCGATGTAAAGACCGCCCTCACGGCCAAATTGATGGCAGTCACCGTCGCACCGCAAATTTCGCCCGAGCA
>CAYPFE010000032.1:0-12832 GCA_964409895.1 uncultured Novosphingobium sp. | reverse complement strand
CGGCGCCAGCACCCACCCTGGCGCCGGCATCCCCGGCGTCGTCGCGGGCGCCAGCGTCACGGCCGGGCTGATGCTGGAGAGCCTGGCGTGAAGCGGCTTGCCGTCTATTGCGGCTCGGCAACGCCGACGGACCCCCGCTACATCGAGCTTGCGCGCGAGGTCGGAACTGCGCTGGCAGCTGCCAGGATCGGCATCGTCTATGGCGGCGGCAGGCTCGGGCTGATGGGTGCGCTGGCCGCTTCCGGCCTGCTCGCGGGCGGCGAGGTGATCGGCGTCATCCCTCGAGCGCTGGTGAGCGACGAGGTCGCCAATTACGACTGCACCGACCTCCACATCGTCGAGACCATGCATGACCGCAAGGCGCTGTTCACCAGCCTTGTCGACGGCTTCCTGGTCCTGCCCGGCGGGGTCGGCACGATGGACGAGCTGTGGGAAGCGGTGAGCTGGGCGCAGCTCGGCTATCACGCCAAGCCCGTCGGACTGCTCAACGCGCTGGGCTATTTCGACCATCTGATGACCTTTGTGCGGCACATGGTCGACGTCGGTTTCGTCAGGCCCGCGCATCAGGGCCTGATCATGGCGGAACATGAGCTCGACCTGCTGCTCCAGCGGATGGCCGCCCACGAGCCGTCCCGGCCGATATTCGCGATGAAGGCGGACGAGCTTTAGCGACATCCCGGTCACCGGCTCCGAGGTTGACGCTGACAGGGTCGCGAAACCCTGTCACCTTGCGGCCTGCCAGCGATCGAAAATTACTCACAAGTCACTGAATGATAATACTTTCATGTAATGGTCTCGCAAGGTGACACTTTCCGGCAATGTGACCTTTTGTTTAGTGCGTCCGGGGCGCACTGCCGGACTGCTCGCGCCGAGAAGCAGGCGCGTCATACTCCAACTGCTCGGCTGTAGGAAAATCGAACCGCGAGCATCGGCCGGATGGCGCAAAGTTGCGGCGCGCATCAGTCGCAGCGCTGCAAAACTCTATACGATCGCGATCACCCTGACCTCGATGCTCTCGCGCGGCGGGGCATCGGCAGGAGCTGTCGGATCGGTAAAGGCGCCATGCATCGTCCAGCACGGGCTGGATGGCGCCGAATCGTAGTTCTTGAAGATGATCACCTCGTCCCGCGTCATGCCGGGCAGATAGTACCAGCGCTGCGCCGGGTCGTGGGCGAGCGTCGTATACTCGCTGGCAAAGTCGGGCCGGACAAGCGGCGTGGGCACGAAGCTCCTGCTCCTGAGCGTCGAGGCGTCGCACACGGTGAGCGGCATGGTCCGCAAGGGCCCAGCGATCGGCCGCCAAAGGTTGAGCTGGAGGAAGCGCGCGCCCGGCCGCGCCTCGATCTCTTCGGGCGGGACGATCTGGCGGACGGTTTCCTCGGCGACGGGCAGGGTGAAGTCGCAATGCATGGTGTCGGACGGCAGTTCGACCTCGACGCTGCCCCGCGGCCCGGCATGGGTACCACGCACGGTGTGGTCGAAGACGATGACGCGATGCGCTCCGGTGAGATCCTTCACCAGCGCTTCGATCTCGGGATAATAGGCCTCGCGGATTTCGGCGGCGTCATAGAAGTCGGCCACGCCGCTTTCGTGGCGGAAGAACAGGAAGCCTTCCCTGTCGAGCGAGGCATCGCGGGCAAAGCGGCGGCCGTTGCGCACCGGGACTTCGATGGCATCGTATTTGCCGCGGCAGAGCTCTGGATCGGGTTGGGAAGGCTTGGCGAGGTGGAGGAACGGGGGTTCGCCTTCGGGGTCGACGAAGATCAGCCCGACGGTAATCTCGTCGGGGTCCGTGGGACGGTCGATCGGGGCGTAATCCATGCTCGTCTCTCCCTCCATCATGTGGCTGGCGGCTCAATCCCCGATTTCACCGGCCCCAGCAAGAAGAACATTGCCGAGGAGATGATGCACAGCGGAATGAAGCTCCACAAGGCAAAGCTATAGGAGCCGCTGACATCATAGCTGTAATTGGTGAGCACCGGGCCCATGCCGTTTAGCAGCAAGGTTATGCCGCCGATCGTGCCGAACACGGTGCCGAAGCTGGCAACTCCGAAATGGCGCGAGGCGAGATAGGCGACGCCGTCCCACTCGATGCCAACGGCAAGCCCGAGCAGGAAGATCGCGGCGCCGGCCAGCGCCACCGAGCCGGGCATGAACAGCAGCACCAGGCAGCTGCCCACGGGGGCCAGCACGCTGATACCGCATACGAGGCGTCCGTCGATCCGGTCGAGCAGGTAACCGCCGATCAGCCGGCCGAGGATCGAACCGGCACCGACAAGGCCGGCCAGCGCCGCAGCACTTCCGGTCTCGTGACCCGCAGCGACAAGGATCGGCACGAAATTCGCAATCAGCGAACTTGCGACGGTGACAATCGTAATCGCGCCCAGCGTCAGCCTGACGAAACGCCACGAGCGGATCGCACGCCATGCCGCCGCGCTGTCGCGAGGTGCGTCGGCAGATGCGTCCGTGTCCTCCTTCGCCAGCCGCCTGCGGTCAATAGCACTGGAAAACCCGAACCACACCAGCGGCAGCACCACGAGGCACCATAGTCCAGCCAATGCCAGATAGGCACCGCGCCAGCCCAGCGCATCGACCAACTGATGCGTCACCGTCGGCACGATCAATGCGCCGATCGCGGTGCCGCACAGCGTGACGGCCAGCGCCATGCCGCGCGAGACGGTGAACAGGCCGGTGACGCCAGCCGCCCATACCGTCGGCGCGATGCAGGCTGCGGCCATCGCAATGCCCAGCCACAGTGCCCACCACACGACGACGCTCGGCGTGGCAAGCGACAGCGATGCAAGGAAGATGCAGAACACACTCACGCCGAGCAAGGCGACACGCCGTGCACCGATGCGGTCTATGACCATGCCGATGACGGGCGAGAGCAGCACGGCGACCACCGCGACGATCGAAAGGCCTGAGGATATTTGTGCCCGGCTCCAGCCGAACTCGCGCTCCAGGGGAGCGATCATCACGCCGATCGAATAGAGATGCAGCGTGGCGAGGCAGCCGCCTGCAGCGCCTGCCAGCACGACGGGCCAGTTGCTGCGCCACTCTTCCATGCCGGCTCCTCCCGGGCGGGCTTGTGGCACGGCATGGCCAATTTTGCGAGAACAATGGGGCGCCTGGCTTCAGCTACCCAGTGCTGCGACACCGCCGGTCGAGCCGAAGCCGCCTTCGCCGCGCGCCGTCTCATCGAGCTCGTCGACCGGCAGCCAGCTCGCGCGTGTCACCGGCGCCAGAACCAGCTGGGCGATGCGGTCGCCGCGTTTTACTTCGAATGCCGCGTCGCCGTGATTGATGAGTATCACCCGGACTTCGCCCCGGTAGTCCGAATCGACCGTGCCCGGCGCGTTGGCGACTGTGATGCCGTGCTTGAGCGCAAGGCCCGATCGCGGCCGTACCTGGATTTCGAAGCCGTATGGAATGGCAAATGCCAGCCCCGTCGCAACTCCGTGACGCGCTCCGGCTTCGAGCGTGACATCCTCGGCGGCAAGCACGTCCATGCCGGCAGCGCCCTCGCTGGCATAGTTGGGCAGTTCCAGTCCTTCGAAATTTTCCAGCCGCTTGACCGGTACCGGCACGCTATTTTGCGAATGCATCCGCCATTCTCTCGACAATGATGTTGGCGACCTCCCCCTTGGACATTTCGGGGAGGCTTTCAACCTTGTCGCCGGCAATGATGTGGACGGCGTTGTCCTCGCCACCCATGACATCGCCCGAAACGTCGTTGGCGATGATCCAGTCCGCGCCCTTGCGTTTGCGCTTGTCCTTGGCGTGACTGATGACATCTTCTGTTTCGGCGGCAAAGCCGATCAAAAGCTTCGGTCGTTCGGGCATGCCTGCGACATTGGCGAGAATGTCGGGGTTCTCGGTGAGCAGCAGCGCAGGCGGCGCGGCACCGCGCTTCTTGATCTTGTCCTTGGCGACGGTGACCGTGCGCCAGTCCGCCACTGCGGCGACCATCACGCCGATATCGGCGGGCAGCGCTTCGACCACTGCCTCGGCCATCTGTATCGCGCTTTCGACGTCGACGCGATCGACTCCGGGCGGGGTCCGCAGGTTCACCGGGCCGGAGACCAGCGTCACCCGTGCGCCGGCCCTCGCTGCCGCCGCGGCGATCGCATAGCCCTGCTTGCCGGAGCTGCGGTTGGCGATGTAGCGCACCGGATCGATCGGCTCCCAGGTCGGGCCCGCCGTCACCAGCACGTGCTTGCCGTGGAGCGGCAGGCCGGTGGTGTCCTCGGGGATCGGTTCGTAGCCGCCGTCTCCCATCTCTTCGGCGAAGGGTTCGGGCGCGAACTTGTTGTCGGAAACGAGGTGATTGATCGCTTCCGGATCGGTCGGCGGCGCGGACCGGGCCTCGCCCTTCTTGGGCAACAGGCTTGCCGGCGCCGGGCCAGCGGGGACGGCCTGCCGTAATTCGTTGTTCTCGGAGGTGTCGATCAAGGCGATCGCGTCCTGGGCCATCTTCTTGCCGCGCGCGATCAGCGAGGCGGACAATCCGCCGAAACCCTTGGCATCGGCATCGAGAGGAGGCAGTTCGGGAAGCTTGTCCGCATCGCCAACGCCATCCGCGTCGCCAATCGCACCATCGTCATCGGCTTCGCCTTCGCCTTCCTCGTCGTCGTCGAGCGGCAAATAGGTAACCTGGGGAAGCTCTTCGGCGCCAGGCAGGGGCGCGATTTCGACCGGGTCCATGCCCACCGCCCAGGCGACGCGCTGCCAGATCATCTCCGGATCGGGCAGGCGGCCGGGTCCGAACTCGCCGCAGGCCATCGGCCCTTCGTCGGGCTCCATCACGTCGACGCCGGCCTCGCGAAGCATTTCGACGTTGCGCACGGTCGCTTCGTGCTGCCACATCTTCACGTTCATTGCCGGTATCACCATCACCGGCTTGTCGGTAGCCAGCAGCAATGTCGTCGCCAAATCGTCGGCGATCCCCGACGCCATCTTGGCGAGGAGATTGGCAGTCGCCGGACAGACCACGACCAGATCGGCCTCGCGAGACAGCTGGATATGGCCCATCTCGGTTTCGTTCTTGAGATCCCACAGCGTGGTGTAGACCGGGTTCTCCGACAATGCTGCAAGCGCCATCGGCGTGACGAACTGGGCGCCCGCCTCGGTAAGCACGCAAGTGACCTCGCCGCCTTCCTTGCGGATGGCGCGAACGAGCTCACAAGCCTTGTAGGCAGCGATACCGCCGCCCACGATCAGAAGGATGCGTGGTCCTGTCATCGGGAATGATTCTGCAACACCCACGGTGTTCACGCAATTACTTTGCTGTGGCGGCGGCGATCAACGATCTCAGGGCCATGGGAACAAAGGCGAATCCGATGAACATGGCCGGCGCAATCATCGCGCCCCAGTAGAAATTGTCGCCGCGCCCGACGATCGTGAAGGACAGGCCGTAGCCTGCGTAAAGGAAGGTTCCGAACAGGCCGGCATCGGAGCGCCATCCGATCCACCCCAGCATCGCCAGGATGACCGCAGGCCCCGCCAGCCAGTGCGGCAGGAACCTGAGGTTGCTCGACAGTACGATGTTCGAAAGCCAGCCGCCAAGCCCCCTCAGCGCCAGCCAGCTCGGACCATGGCGATCGCTCGGCAGCACCTGCTCGGCAATGATCGACAGATGAATGGCCAGCACCGCAATGAACACGAGCCCAAGCGCGGTCCAGGCCGCGAATTCCTTCCAGTCGCGCCGCCACAGCGCCATCGCCCCCATCAGCGCGACGAACGGCAGGGCCAGCTCGCGAATGAACAGGGCAAGTGCGGCGACGGCAAGCGCAGCACCCCATTCGCCGGGACGGTGGAGCCCGAAGGAGAGCGCCAGCAGCATGCCCGCCCACAGCTCGTGGAGCGTGAAGTAATAACGGTTTACCCCGAGCGAGGCGCCCAGAAACAGGAAGGCGAGAATCAGGCGGCGCTTGTTTTGGGGACAGGGCTCCTCGCCCAACCTGCGCCACCAGGCAACCAGCACGGCAAGCATCAACAGGATGGCAGCGGCGGTCTGTCCCGGGACGCCCAGCGCCGCGTCGATATAGGCAAGCGTCGGCAGCCGCACGGCAAGGCCAGGCGTGACCGGGTAGTCGGACTTGCGCTGCTCTTCGACGATGAAGTCGTAATAGTTCTCGCCGCCCTGGATACGCTCGATGGCGCGGTCATAGAGCGCAAGGTCATCGTCGCGTGGGCGTTCCTTCTCGTTCGGGCTGGTCAGGTTTTCCGCAAAACTTTGCGTCGAAACGGTCGACTTGCCGTTGGTGATTGGCACAATTGCTGCCAGCAACATCATGAGAAACAATGCAAAAAGTACATTGCGCGCCGAAGTCTTCGGCCACCCGGCGAACCGGTCCCATTCGCGTGGAGACGCGGTGACGACCGGCGCGTCCGCAGGCGCGGCGAGCGCCGCACCGGCTGCGTCTATCCGAGCCACCCCATCTGTATTGCTGACCATACCGCGATCCCCCCGGCGAGAATGGCTGCAATATAGCCTACCAAATGGTTACCACCGGGTTTACGCGGCCAGATTAGATCGACATCGGGCAGCGGCGGCTGCTCCGGCGCACCGCCCTTCGGCGGGAATTTCTCTTCAAGTCGCCGGATCAGGCCGGGCAGCCGCAGCAGCGTGGCGGCGTCCTCCCGCAGGCGATCGGCGAGCGCCGCTTCCGGGCCCAGCTCATCGCGGATCCACTCCTTTACGAAGGGCGAAGCGACATCCCACATGTTGATCTGCGGATCGAGCGTGGTCGCCAGCCCCTCGACCATCACCATGGTCTTTTGCAGCAGCAAGAGATGCGGCTGGACCTGCATGTCGAAATCACGCGTGATCGCGAACAGCCCGTCGAGCATCTGGCCAACCGACAACTCGCTCACCGGCTTGCCGCGCATCGGCTCGCCGACCGCCCTCAGCGCGGTCGCGAAATCGTCGACCGAATGACAGGCGGGCACATATTGCGCTTCGAAATGGATTTCGGCGACGCGCCGGTAGTTGCCGGTGGTCAGCCCGTAGAGGATCTCGGCAAGCCATTGCCGCGCGCGGCGGTCGATCCGGCCCATGATGCCGAAATCGATGGCAACGATGGTGCCATCGGCTTCGACGAACAGATTGCCCTGGTGCATGTCGGCATGGAAATGCCCGGCACTGATCGCTTGCGTCAGGAAAGCGAGCACCAGCCTGCGCGCCAGCTCCGGCAGGTCATGACCGGCAGCGCGCAGCGCATCGAGCTCGCTGATCTTGACGCCGTCGATCCATTCGATCGTCAGCACCCGGCTGTTGGTCCGGTCCCAATCGATATCCGGGATGCGGTAGCCGTCGAATCCGGCCATCGCCTCAGCCAGTTCGGAGGCCGAGGCCGCTTCGCGCCTCAGGTCCAGCTCGCGATAGGTCCAGCGCTTGAGGTTGTCGATCACCGCGCGCGGGCGCAGCCGTGCCGCCTCGCCGCCCAGCGCCTCGATATGAGCAGCGGCCCATTCATAAGTCTCGACATCGCGGGCGAAGCGGGCGTGAATGCCGGGACGCAGCACCTTGACCGCGACATCCCGGCCTTCCTGTGTGGCGGCGCGGTAGACCTGCGCGATCGAGGCAGAGCCCACGGGTTCGGGATCGAAACTGGCGTAGATTGTCTCCACCGGCGCTTCGAAGGTGCCTTCGATCTCCACGCGCACCTTGGCGAATGGTTCGGGTGGAAGGCTGTCCTGCAGCGTCAGCAGGTTGCGCGCCGGTTCCTCGCCGACGAGGTCGGGGCGCGTCGCCAGCGACTGGCCAAGCTTGATCGCAGCGGGCCCGATTGCCTGGAAGGCGGTGGCGTAGTCCGGTGTCCCGGGTTGCCGCGCACCAAACCGCGCCAGCCGGCAAAGCCGCTTTACCGGCGCGGGCGTGTTGCGCTCTTCCTCGATGATGCGCAGCGCCCCGTGCCGGGCAAGCACGCGCCCCCACTTGAGCAAGCGCATGATGTGGGTTGCGGGCCGGGTCATTTTTTATGCTCGCCTGTCGGCTCGAACGGCACCGGCCCTCTCCCACTACCGGCCACCCAACAGGATATTGCCATGGGTGGCCGGTAGTGGGAGCGAGCCGGTGCCGGGCGCAGCGCAGCACGAAGTGCGAAGCGAACAGACGCCACTTTAGACTTTCCACCCCGAATGGATCGCCACCAGCCCGCCCAAGATCGGCTCGACCCTGGTCTGGGAAAATCCGGCATCGCGGATCATGCGCTCGAATACCGGCATCGGCGGAAACCGGCGGATCGATTCGACAAGGTACCGGTAGGATTCGGCATCGCCGGCGATCGCCCTGCCGATGCGCGGCACAAGGTGGTGCGAATAGGCATCATAGACGTCCTTGAACCCCGGCCATTCGGTGGTCGAGAATTCGAGGCAGAAGAAGCGCCCGCCGAATTTGAGCACGCGGTGCGCCTCGGTCAGAGCCTTGTCGATGCGGGTGACATTGCGGATGCCGAAGGCGATCGTGTAAGCGTCGAAGGTCCGGTCCGGGAAGCTCAGCTCCTCCGCATTCTGACGCGACCAGACGAGGCCATCTATCCCGCGCAACCCCATTTTCTTTGGCGCTCTTTCAATGCCAGCGTCGAGCATGTCCTGGTTGATGTCGGCGACTGTCACCTCCGCACCTGCCGCTGCCAGCCGGAAGGCGATGTCGCCGGTACCGCCCGCCATGTCGAGCACCGCCTCACCCGCGCGCGGCTTCACCCGGCGCACGAAACGGTCCTTCCACAGCCGGTGCATGCCACCCGACATGGCGTCGTTCATGACATCGTATTTGCGCGCCACGCTGGAAAACACCGCGCCGACCCGCTCGGTCTTTTCCTCGGGACTGACGTCCTCGTAGCCGAATGACACCTTTTCGCTCATGGCGCGCGCTTTAGCGCCAGAGTTATGTGGCGTCTATTAGGGAGTCTTTAGGTGGGGTGCGCTCATGACATCCGTCATGAGCTTACGGCGGACTGACATCACCTCCATCGACACATCGCCAGCCGCCGGATAAGTGGTTCCCATGCCGGAACTTCCCGAAGTCGAAACTACGGTGCGCGGTCTTGCGCAGGTACTCGAGGGCGAGAGGATCGCCCGTATCGCCCTTAGCCGGCCGGACCTGAGGCGCCCCTTCCCGCCCGATCTCGTCCAGGCAATGACCGGCGCCACGGTGACGTCGCTCGGCCGACGCGCCAAATATGGGTTCATCCATACCGACCGCGACCAGACGATGGTCTTCCATCTCGGCATGTCGGGCCGGTGGCGGATCGAGCCCGAGCAAATCGAAAAGCATGACCACCTCGTGATCGAGACTGGCTCGGGCCGCGTTCTCGCGCTGAACGATGCGCGGCGCTTCGGCTCGGTCGATCTCGTCGATACCGCCGGGCTGGACGCGTGGCCGCAATTCGCCGCGATGGGCCCCGAGCCACTGGGCGATGCGCTCAGCCCGCAGCATCTGAAGCGCGAATTCGCCGGGCGCATAGCCCCGGTCAAGCAGGTGCTGCTGGACCAGCGGATCGTCGCCGGGCTTGGCAATATCTATGTCTGCGAAGCGCTGCACCGCGCCCACATCAGGCCGGAGAAGGAAGCGGGTCGAGTCTCGTTGCCGGCGCTCAAGCGTCTGGTCCCGGCAATACGCTCTGTGCTCGAGGAATCGATCGAGGCCGGCGGCTCGACGATCCGCGACTACGCACAGCCTTCGGGGGAACTCGGCTATTTCGCGGCGTCCTGGCGGGTCTATGGCCGGGAAGGGGAGGCGTGCCCCTGTGGCGGTACTGTCGAACGGCTGGTGCAAGGCGGACGCAGCACCTTCTGGTGCCGCAAGTGCCAGAAATAGCCGAGCCCGGCTAAGGCGATTTGCTTGACGCCACGCCACCCTGCGTCTAAGGGCCCCGCTTTCCGGCGGGTTCGCCCGCTGCACCACACTTTCGACAATCGCATTGCGGCCGGCACGCGGCCCGACAGAGGACAGACATGGCAAACACGCCTCAATCGAAAAAGCGCATTCGCCGCAACACCCGGCGCACGGCGATCAACACCAACCGGAAGAGCCGCATCCGTTCCTTCGTCAAAAAGGTCGAAGCAGCGATCGAGGGCGGGGACAAGGCTACTGCTGCCGAAGCGCTCAAGGCAGCCCAGCCGGAACTGGCGCGTGGCGTGGCGCGCGGGGTGCTTCACAAGAACACAGCTTCGCGCAAGTTTTCGCGGCTGACGAAACGCGTTGCCGCGCTCTGATTCGCAGACCGATTCGCAGCGTCACTGAGGCTGCTCCAAGGACAAAAAAAGAACGGGGCCGGAGATGAGTTCTCCGGCTCCGTTCTTGTTGCTTGTTGCGCTGCACAAGCGCGGAACGAAACACTAGGAATTCCGGCGATTCGCGCGGGTGCTCCAAGGGTGCAATGCAAAAGCTATTGATATCTAATAACTAAATTTTTTTTTCATGGAATCCTGCGGGCTCAAGCCCTGTCAAGGACCTATATTTTTAATTTTTGGCCCGGCCCCTGTTGCGCTTTCCCGCACCTCATTTGTAGGAGGTCTTTGGCCGCTGCGGAATCGGCTGTGGGCAAGTTCAGTAACGATACGATGTGACGCCGGGTCGATTGGCGATTCCGGCGAACGGGGAAATGTTGTATCCTGCTACCACACCGCCTGCATCCTCGCGGTCACGAGGGTGAACGAACAACTGTGCATGGGAGCGGCTGATAGTGTCGGCGTCTTCTTCGGGTGGGCAATCGTCGGACGGATCGAGGGGTCCGGCCACGAACAGGAAAGCGAAAGCAAGAAAGCGAGAAATGGAGGAGGATCAGGAAACTCTCAACCTCAGGGCTGACTGGGCGGATATCAGCCAAGGGTTGCGCAAGGACCTCGGCCAGCAGCTTTACGGCCAGTGGATCAAGCCGATCCAGCTCGGCACATTCTGCAAGGAGACGGGTACGCTGGACCTGTTCCTGCCGACCGAATTCTCGGTCAACTGGGTCAACGACCGGTTCGCCGACCGGCTCTCGCTGGCCTGGAAGATCGCCCGACCCGATGTCCGGCATGTGCGTATCCTGGTCCATCCCGGCCGCAGGCAGCTTCCCGAATTGCGGCTGGGCAGCGGCGGGAACCCGCGCCGCGCGGCCAATGATTCTTCGCATCTCGCGCAGGACTCGGTCGCCGGCGCGCTGGGCGGCGAAGAATTCTCGACCTTCGGCCAGGGCACGATCGGCCTCGATCCGTCGCTGACCTTCCCGACCTTCGTCACCGGCACCAGCAACGTGCTTGCCTGCAACGCGGCGCAGCGGATGTCCGCGGTCGAGCCGCCGCAGTTCTCGCCGCTCTATCTCAAGGCAGGAACGGGCCAGGGCAAGACGCACCTGCTGCACGCGATCGGCCACAACTTCCTGTCGAATCACCCGCGCGCGCGGATCTTCTACTGCTCGGCCGAGCGCTTCATGCTCGAATTCGTGCAGGCGCTGCGTCAGAACCAGATGATCGAGTTCAAGGGGCGGCTGCGCGGCTTCGACCTGCTGATGGTCGACGACATCCAGTTCATCATCGGCAAGGCCAGCGCGCAGGAGGAACTGCTCTACACGATCGACGCGCTGCTCGCCGAGGGTAAGCGGCTGGTGTTCGCCGCCGACCGCGCGCCGCAGGCGCTCGACGGAGTGGAACCGCGACTTCTCTCGCGCCTGTCGATGGGCCTCGTCGCCGACATCCAGCCCGCCGACATCGAACTGCGCCGCGCGATCCTCGAACATCGCTTGCAGCGCTTCGTGCCGGCAGACGTTCCCGCCGACGTCATCGAATTCCTCGCACGCACCATCAACCGCAACGTCCGCGAACTGGTCGGCGGGCTCAACAAGCTCATCGCCTATGCCCAGCTGACCGGACAAGCGGTCTCGCTCCAGCTGGCCGAGGAGCAGCTGACCGACATCCTTTCGGCCAACCGCCGGCGCATCACCATCGACGAGATCCAGCGCACCGTCTGTCAGTTCTATTCGGTCGACCGGCAGGAAATGAGCTCCAAGCGCCGCGCCCGCGCGGTGGTGCGCCCGCGCCAGGTGGCAATGTATCTCGCCAAGGTACTGACGCCGCGCTCCTACCCCGAGATCGGCCGAAAGTTCGGTGGCCGCGATCACTCGACGGTAATCCATGCCGTGCGCCTGATCGAGGAATTGCGCACGCGCGATGCCGACATGGACGGCGATGTCAGGAGCCTGCTGAGACAGCTTGAAAGCTGAGCGCAGGGCAAGCCTTGGGGCTTTCGCTGCAGCGCAGCTGCGTCTAAGCGGCTGACCATGCCAGCTGTCGATCTTCCCGCCGGTTTCCTGCAAGCTGCACTTCGTGGCGTCGCCGGTCGCTGCCCGCGATGCGGCGAGGCTCGCCTCTTCTACCGATGGCTTAAACCGCTGGCGGATTGTCCGAACTGCGGTCAGGACTGGTCCCACCAGCGCGCAGACGATTTTCCGGCCTATATTACGATCATCGTCACCGGACACCTGCTGGCGCCGCTGATCATCTATCTCGTTCTCGAATTCGAATTGGGCGTTGCAGCCTTGCTGGCGGTCATCATGTCCCTCTCGGTCGCGATGATGCTGGGCATGTTGCAGCCGACCAAGGGGGCGGTGATCGCCGCGCAGTGGTGGCATGGCCTTCATGGATTCCGCAAGGAACGCCCCGCGGGGCGCGAATGAGCCTTCCCCCAGAACGCCTTCCGCGCTTTGCCCGCCATATCGTGCTCCCCGAAGTGGGCGGCGCGGGGCAGGTTGCGCTGGCGGATGCCCATGTCGTGCTGATCGGCTGCGGCGGCATCGGAAGCCCCGCGCTGCAATATCTTGCAGCAGCGGGGGTAGGCCGATTGACG
>CAYPFE010000031.1:0-12902 GCA_964409895.1 uncultured Novosphingobium sp. | reverse complement strand
GCATGGAAATGCAGGAAATAGCCATAGGACATGTTCATGATGATCTGGCGGTAGACGTCCGCCCGATAGAGCGGATCGTCCGGCCGCCAGGTGTTGGCAAGCTCGCCCACGGCAAGATCGAGATCGCCGAGGTAGTCGAGGATCGAAGGTGATAGCTCAGTCGTCATGGTGCCTCTCCTGTTGTTGTTTCAGGAGAGGCTTATCACCCGGATGTGCGCCGTTTGGAAGCGTGACCTTGCCTAATCGCTCTCGCCCAGCAGCCGCACCGGCCCGATCAGACCGGACCGGCGCAACGGCGCATTGGAGGTGTAGGCCGGCATCGGCGTCCAGGCGACCTTCTCCGCGCCCTCCTGGACATCGCCGATCAGGCGGTTGACCCACAGGTTTGCAACCCGCACCTCGAGCGTGTTCGTGCCTTTCTTCGTGAGCGTCCCGATATCGACAGTGTAGGGCGCATGCCAAGCGTATCCCGCATGCTCGCTGTTCACCAGCACTTCGGCGACCTCGCGCGCTTCGCCCAGATCGAGCGAAAGGCTGTCCCCAGCCTTCCAGCCGCGCGGCGTCTTGAACGACGTGGAATAGGTGGCGATGCCGGAGAAATATTTCACGCCATCGTCGGTATGCTCGTCGAGCGGGGCGAGACCGTCCAATGTGATCGAGCCGGGAGCGCCCCGGCCCTCCTGGAAGCTGACGGTCCATGCGCCGTCGAGGATTGCAACCACAGCCTGTACGGGCTCCGACACGATGACGTTCTGCGAATCGGAATCCTCGCGGAACAGCACATGCACCGATTCGTCGGCGAGCAGCGTCAGCGGCACGATGGTCTCGCCATTTTCGATGCGGTAGCTGACGGGTTCGGTCTCGCCAGTCTCCGCCCGCCACAGGCGCGGCGCCTTGCCGGTGACGCGGAAATGCGCCTCGATGGTCTCGGTGCGGTCGAGCTGGTTGACGAGAAAATAGCTGTCGCCGTCTGCGAGCTTGCGGTGGACGAAGGGGATCTTCGCGTCCTCCCCCGCGCCGGTGAAGCGGAAATCGGGCGCGACGCCGATCGTGCGCAGCGCAGCCTCGACATCGTTGTGGGCGATCACTCGCCCCTTGCCGATGCTGGCCATGTCAGTACCCGGCCAGAGCCTGGCCACCAGTGCGGTGAATTCCTCCGCATCGTCGGACAGGCTGGGCGAGGATTCCGGCGCCGTGCCGATCACCGTCGCGCCGCCTTCGACCAGTTCGGCAAGCCGCCTGAGCGCCGCCACGGTCATCTTGTGGGAGGTCCCGCCGAGATAGAGCGCATTGTAGCGCGCACCGCCGGGCGTCACGAGCTCATCGCCGTCGTTCTCAAGCGCGCCTGCCAGCGCGTCGAAATTGACGAAATCCCAGGCGTTCTGCGTGGGAGCATCTGCGATCCACGCCTTTTCGTAGAGCGCGGTGAGCGGCTGCTCCTCGCCATAGAAATAGCCGACATCGGCGACATTGCGGCCCTGCTGCAGCAGGAAGGCGTTGCGCGAGATGTAATCCACCCAGGGCTTGGCCAGCTCCGCCCAGGCGTCATGCCGGTTGAAATACTGGCCGAAGATGAACAGCGTCAGCCCCGGCTGCTTGTCGTCGAGCGGCTGGTGGACCGAGGTGTGGACCACCGGCCGGTTGATGCCATGGATAAACTCAAGATCGATGATGCGTTTCAGGTAATTGGGCGCATGATCCCAGTAGGACAACGAAGAGGTCATCGATTCCGCCGCCGCCAGGTTCTGGCCGTAGATATGCGCGACCGAGGACGCGCCTTTCATGTCGGCGAGATGGCTGAGCGTCGGCCCGGCCTCGCGCGGATGGGTCCACATCGCCGACATCGGGATATCGACGTGGCGGCGCATCGCCATGTCGTCGCCGAGCGAGGGCCGCATGTTCTCCAGCGCCTCGCCATAGACGGTCATGCCGTTTTCATGGGCGACCTCGGCGACGGTGCCGTAATGCTCACTGGCGATGAGGTCTGCGAGCGTGCGGCGGTAGTCGTAGAGGAACTTGTCGCTTTCCGTGCGCGAGCCGACGATAGTGCCGGTGAGCGCGGGCATCCAGGGCACCGGATCGTAGCCGCGCAGCTTCTTGAACTGTTCGACCATCGCCGGCGTCCAGTTGGCCGCGCCGACCTCGATCGAATCGGTGAGAATAGCATTGACGCCCTTCTCCCCGACCGACCCGGCGGCATCGCGATACATTCCGATATAGTGTTCGAGATAGCGGCGCACGGCGGGCCCGTCGAATTTGTCGACTTCGAGGCCGGTCGCTTCGGGCGGGGCGGGATGGTTGGTCGTGCCGAGCAGCGAGGCGCCGAGCCGCAGCACGCGCCAGCGGCCGGCAGGCGGCGTCCAGTTCAGCGTTCCGTCCGCCGCCATCTTGCCGGTGAGGTCGATCACCTGGGCGGGATCGACGCCGTCCGCTTCCTCCAGTCCCTGGCTGAGCGCGTAATAGTCGCGTTCCACCTCGAAGCCAGCCTTGGCCTCGTAATGGTCGATGCGCGGCTCGCCCGAGAGGCGCAGGTCACCGATCTTGAGATTGCCGCCGCCGGCCATTGACGCGGCTCCGACATTACCCAGCATCGCTCCGAGCCCCATGACATCCGCGCCCGGCGACATCGAATTGAACGGCAGCGGTCGCTCGACCGGCGCGAACACCATGCGGAAATGCTGCGCGGTAACGGGCGCGAAGCTGACGGTGGTGGGGACCTGCATCGCGGTGATGTCGGCGACCTTGCGCCAGGTGTTGCCGTCGTCGCTGACTTCGAGCCGCGGTTTGACCGAGGAACCGAAGAACAGCATCGCGGCACCCGGCATGAACAGGCTCGCCGTGCTGATGGTCTGCGCCTTGGGATAGGTGATGGTGAGGGTTGCCGGGTTCTCGGCGGTGCCGGGCGCCATTTCGATGGCGCTTTGGAGGTCGGAGTCGCCCAGCACTGCCCCATCGACTGCCTTGCCGTCACCAAGGCCGAAAGCCGGCGCCGCGAGACTGACCCGGTCCGGCAGCGGCAGCGGCAGCGCCAGCACGGCAACATCGCTGTAATGCGTGGGGATCGCCTGTGCTTCCGACGGACCGGACAGCGCGCTCGCGAACCCGGTTTTGGCGACCGTCTGGAACGGCCCGGTCACGCTGGGAGGGGCGGCGAGCCTGCCCTTGAACGGCTTGCCACCGGCGATCTCGGTTTCGCTCCACACCAGCTTTTTGAGCCCGTCTGCGGGCGGCACCCAAGGTCCGCCGGTTTCCGACCAGCCCGGAGACGCGGCGATCGCCAGTTCCAAACCCAGCCGGTCGGTTTCCTGCGCGGTGAAGCGGAAGGCGTCCTTCCATTCCGGTGTCATGTAGACGAGGCGCTTTTCGACGAGCTGCGGCGTCTGCAGGTTGGCGTCGAAGTTCTGCAAGCCGCCAATGCCGACGCGCTTCATCCAGGCCAGGTCCTTGGCGATGCCGTCCTTGTCGATGTTGCCGTTCATCCAGTGCCACCAGACGCGCGGACGGGCTGAATTCGGCGGATCCCGGAACTGCTCCTCCAGCGTCGGCTCGCTCGCCGCTTCCGGCGCGTGATGGTCGGCCAGCAGCGGCATCGCCGTCAGCGCGGTTGCCAGCGCCAGGACAGTCCTCAGATTTCGTCGGTTCATCATTCGCTCCCGTGTGAATTCATTTGTCAGACGATGCCGGCCCCAAGGCCGACTTGCGTGCGTTCCTGCGCCTTGCGCTCGCGCCACTTGCTGGCCCGGTAGACGGCCAGCATGTCGATCGCTCCACCAGCTTCCATCCGCGCCTTGGCGAGGATGGGGCCGACATCGGTGTTGTAGGCACGGCGCAGCGCCTGAAACGCCATCATCGTGTCGTTGGCGTCCTGGGCTGCGTGCAGCGCCTCGCGGTCGACGAGGCTAGCCTTGGCAAAACATTGCGTAATCGCCTCGGCGGAGGACAGCATCGATTCGATCGGATCGGTGACGTTGTGCGACTGGTCGATCATGTAGGCGGGATCGAAGCCGTCTCGCGGGTTCTGCTCCGCCTCGACCAGCTCGTTGAACACCAGGAACAGCTGGTGCGGGTTGATTGCGCCGCTATCGAGGTCGTCGTCGCCGTACTTGCTGTCGTTGAAGTGGAAGCCGCCGAGCTTCCCGAAACGATGCAGCCGGGCGACGATCTGCTCGATATTCACATTGGGCGCATGGTGGCCAAGGTCGACCAGGCACTTGGCCTTGGACCCGAGCTCCTGCGCGGCGAGGATCGAACTGCCCCAGTCGGAAATCACGGTGGAGTAGAAAGCCGGCTCGAACATCTTGTGTTCGAGCAGCATGCGCCAGCCCTCCGGAAGGGCTGCATAGACTTCGGCAGTGGCGTCGAGATAGCGGTCGAGCGAGCGCGCCAGGTCCTGCTGGCCGGGGAAATTGGTGCCGTCGCCGACCCAGACAGTGATGTCACGGCTGCCGAGCTTCCGGCCAATCTCGATGCACTCGATATTGTGTTCAACCGCCTGCGCCCGCGTCGCCGCATCGGTCGAGGACAGCGAGCCCGTCGCATAGCTGTGCGCCTGGTCAGGCTGGTCCTGGAAAGTGTTGGAATTGACCGCGTCGAAGCCTAGCCCAAGATTGTCCGCCTCCTCGCGCAGGGCTGTATAGTCGCTCACCTTGTCCCAGGGAAAATGCGGAGAGACGCGCGGCGTCACCCGGCACAGCTGGTTGATGACGGCGCAATCCTCGAGCTTCTCGTGGATATTGGTCGGCTCGCCAGCGAGCGGGAACTTGGCGAAGCGCGTACCGCCCCGACCCGCGCCCCAGCTCGGCACGGCGACGGAAAAGCCCGCGACGCGGTCCTTAATTGCATCGATGGCGATCCCGGCGCGTTCCAGCTTGCGGCCAAGCGCAGAGTATTCGTCCTCCAACGCATCGGTCTCGCGGGCGTTGCACTCGGCGATGAGCTCGGCGGATAGCGGCAGGTTCATCGTTGCGTCCTCTCCCGACCCGGCCCTAACGCGTAAACGCCTGGGCATTGCCCGCATCGACATTGATCATGTTGCCAGTCGATTTTGCCGACATGTCGCTCGCCAGCCAATAGGCGGCTTCGGCGATGTCGTCGGGCAGCACGTCGAGCTTCAGCATGGAACGATTGCGATAATGCTCTTCGAGTTCCTCGCCCGGATCTACGCTGTTGGAGGCAGCGCGTTCCTTGCGCCAGTCGCCGTCCCAGATGCGCGATCCCTTAATGACGGCATCGGGATTGACAATGTTGACACGGATACCGTCGGGTGCGCCTTCCAGCGCGAGGCAACGCGCCAGGTGGTTGGCCGAAGCCTTGGCGCTGGCATAGGCGCTCGCATTGGTGGCGGCCGCCACCGCGTTCTTGGAGCCGATGAAGACGACGCTCGCCCCGCCTTGGTCCTTCATCCGCTTCAGCAGCGGCCAGGCGTGCTTGGCGGTGAGGAAGTAGCCCTGGCTGAGCACGTCGTGATTGCGGTTCCACAGCTCCAGCGTGGTTTCCTCGATCGGTGCGGACGAGGCGATGCCGGCATTGGCGACGAGAATATCGAGCCCCCCAAACTCGATGGCGCAGGCGTCGAAGGCGGCTGCAACTTGGGCTTCGTCGGTGACGTCGCAGGTAACGGCGCGGATCACGTCCTTGCCGAACTGCCCTGCGAAACCGACGCGCACATCCTCGACGGCATCGGCATCGCGGTCGGCCAGCATCACGCAGCCCCCCTCGCGCAGGAGCCGCGCCGCAGTCGCCGCACCGATACCCCCCGCCCCGCCGGTCACCAGCGCGATGCGCCCGACCATCGGTTTGGGCGCGGGCATGCGCTGTAGCTTGGCTTCTTCGAGCAACCAGTATTCGATGTCGAAGGCTTCCTGTTCGCCCAGCGCGATGTAGTCGCCAATGGCCTCGGCGCCTCGCATGACGTTGATCGCGTTGGCGTAGAATTCGCCGGCAAGCCGGGCGGTGGTCTTGTCGGATGCGAAGGTCATGCGTCCGACGCCCGGCACCAGCACGACGACCGGATTGGCATCGCGCATGGCAGGCGAGTCGGGGCGTTTGCAGCGGCGGTAATAGGCTTCATAGTGTGCACGGTAGGCTGCAAGCTGTTCGCCAAGATAGGCATCGTCTTCCAGCCGCGCCGGATCGAGCGTCAGCGGCGCGATCTTGGTGCGCAGGAAATGATCGGGGCAGGAAGTGCCGAGCCCGGCCAGCCGCTCGAAGTCGGCTGAATTGACGAATTCCAGTGTTTCGGCATCGTCCGAAAAATGGCCGACCTTGCGGCGCGTGCCGGTCATCAGGCCTCGCAGGCGCGGCATCAGGTTGCAAGCAACAGCGGACCGGTCGCGAGAGGAGGTTGTGGTCGCGCCGCCAAAGGACGCCTTCCCGGCCAGCCGTGCGTTCAGGTATTCCGCGGCATCGGCGATGAAGGCGATGGTTTGGTCGTAACAGGCTTTCGCTCTGTCGGCCCAGCAGATAATCCCGTGGCCTGCCAGCATCACCCCTTCAAGGCCGGGATTCGCCTCGACGTAATCGCGTAGCTCGACGCCCAGCGTATAGCCGGGCCTCCGCCAGGGCAGCCACCCAATCCGGCCTTCCCAAATTTCCTTCGTTGCTGCCTCGCCCCCGGACGAAGCGGCCAGCGCGATGATCGCATCGGGATGGACATGGTCGACATGGGCAAACGGCAACAGGGAATGCAGCGGTGTGTCGATCGACGCGGCGCGCGCGTTGAGACTGAATGTGCAATGCGGCAGGAGGCCCACCATCTTGTCGTCGTCTTCGGGGCCCGAGTAGTGCTGCTCGAGGCCGAGAAGCCGCTCCTGATAGAGTGTCGCAAACCCGTCGAGCGCCATCGAACCGAGATCGCCTCCCGAGCCCTTGACCCAAAGCACCATTGCCTCTTCACCGGAAAGCGGATCGGTGCCCATCAGCTTCGCCGAAGTGTTGCCGCCGCCGAAATTCGTGACGGTGAGGTCCGATCCCAGCAGGTTCGAGCGGTAGAGCAGCAACTCTTCGGGTGATTTGCCCGAAGCTTCAGCGTTGTTCCAGCGGTTGCGGGGAATCGCGAAGCGGATCGACGGACCTGTCACGGATGTTGGCGCATTCATGGGAATTGGACTTACCATTTATGCTTCCCAAGAACAATCACTTTCGATAGAAAGCAATCACACCCAGGTTGGTTGGGAATGGGAGGCAGGTCTGCCGCAAGGCTTCGCCATAGTAGTCGATATCGGCAAGACGCTGAGCAAGATCAGCCTGTGGTCGCGCGAGGGGCAATGCCTCGAAAGGCGCACGCGCACCAATGCTGTGCTCCTCGCGAATCCCTATGCGCCTCTCGACACCAAAGCGACGGCAGACTGGCTGATCGAAAGTTTGGCCGAATTCGCGTCCCACCCGGTTGAAGCCATCATTCCGGTGGCCCATGGCGCCGCGGTCGCCGGTATCCGCGACGGAGCGCCTGCGTTCCCTTCCCCCGACTACGAATGGGAAATACCTGCGGACTGCCTCTCCGAATATCGCGATCAGCGCGATGCCTTCGCACTGACGGGTTCGCCCAAATTGCCTGCTGGCCTCAATTTCGGCGCGCAGCTGCATTATCTCGACACGCTCGGATCGCTCGATAGAGTGACCCTGATGCCTTATGCCCAGTATTGGGCCTGGCTGCTGAGCGGCGCTGCCACCAGCGAAGTGACCAGTCTCGGTTGCCATTCCGACCTATGGTTGCCCGGTGACAGCGACTTCTCTCCCATTGCGAATCGCCGTGGCTGGGCGGGGGACTTTGCGCCGATTGTCCATGCGAGCGATGTGGTCGGGACGCTCCGGCCCGAACTGGCCGAACGAACCGGTCTCTCTCCCGCTGTCCGCGTCCATGCAGGACTTCACGATTCCAACGCTGCGCTTGTCGCCGCGCGGGGCTGGCCGGGACTGGCGGCGCGCGAAATGACAGTGCTGTCAACCGGCACATGGTTTGTCGCCATGCGCTCTCCTGGCGGGCCTGTGGACCTTGCCGCGCTCCCCGAGGCGAGAGACTGCCTTGTCAACGCCGATGTCGAAGGCCGCCCCGTGCCGTCCGCCCGGTTCATGGGCGGACGCGAGATCGAAACGCTCGGCGGCGGCATCGACAGGCCCGGCAGCGACGGATTGGCCGAGGTATTGAAAACCGGTGCGATGGTGCTCCCGGCCCATGTGCCGGGCTGCGGCCCTTTCGCGGACATGGTGGGAGGCTGGATCGGCAAACCGTCAGGCGAATCCCAGCGCCAGGCCGCCATTGCGCTCTATGCCGCTCTGGTGGCCGATTGCTCGCTTGACCTGATCGGCGCCAAGGAGCGCCTGCTGATCGAGGGGCGGTTCGCCGCCTCGGAAATCTTTGTCCGCGCGCTCGCCACACTCAGGCCCAATACCCGGGTGTTCACCGCAAGCGCTGAGGCCGACGTGTCGTTTGGCGCGCTGCGCCTTGTCGAACCAACACTCTCCCTACCCGGAACACTCATTCCGGCCGAACCATTCGACGCAGACCTCGACAGCTACCGGAGTGGCTGGCTGTCCCACCTGGAGAACACCGCATGAGCGACCTCAGCGTCCAAAAGGACAACTGGCGCAACACCATCCTTGCCGGCCTCGCCAATTACATCGATGCAGGTTCGATTGTCGCCGGATCGGTGGCGCTGGCGCTATGGAAGGAGATATACGGCCTTACCGACACATTCATCGGCTTGATCGGCGCATTCAGCGCCAACGCCATCTCCGCCGGCATCGGCGCGTTCATCGGGGGGCGCCTGTGCGACCGGTTCGGCCGCAAGACAATCTACCAGTACGACATGCTGTTCTACGCCTTCGGCATGCTCTTCCTGGTTTTCGCGATGGCGCCGTGGATGATCATCGTCGGCTTCCTGCTTGTCGGACTTGCCGTCGGCGCGGACATTCCCGCCAGCTGGTCGCTGATCGCGGAAGAAGCGCCCGACAACCGGCGTGGCGCTCATTCAGGCGTCGCGCAGGTGCTGTGGTACCTCGGCCCGGTCGTCGTCCTGAGTGCAGCGTATTTCCTTGAGCCATTCGGGATAACGGGTGTCAGATGGCTGTTTGCGCATCTTGCGATCCTCGCTCTGCTGCTGACGCTGCTGCGCGCGCGCATGAAGGAATCGCGCCGCTGGAAGGATGTGCAGGAGCATGAGGAGAACAAGGTCAACTGGCTCGAGCTGTTCAGCCCGAAATATCTCGGCTCGATGGTCTTCCTGATTGCGATGTATGGCCTCTGGAACCTCTGGGCCGGATATAACGGCTTCTTCACACCATACCTCATCGAGCAGAACAACCTGCCCAAATGGGCGGCGACCGTGCTTCCCGCCAGCTACTTCGGGGTCGGCATCCTCTCCATTCTGACAATCTTCATGACGCTGTCGGACAAGGTCGATCAGCGCACCCTTTTCGGCATCTCGGCAATCATGCATGTCGGCGGCATGGCGCTGCTCGCCATCTTCGGTTTCAAGCTTGAGATCGTGATCGCGCACATTGTCATCATGGGCATTGCGGGCGGCTTTGGCGCCCAGAGCTTCTTCCAGCTGTGGAGCGCGGAAATGTTCCCAACCGCTGTCCGGTCCACCGCTCAGGGCGTGACCTTCGCGGTCGTGCGCATCGGCCTTGGCATATGGAGTCTTGCCGTGCCTGCGCTTGCATCCGCAGACTTCTCGACGCTCGCCTGGATTCTCACGGGCTTTCTGGTCGCTTCGGGGATTGTCGGCTACATCTGGGCGCCGAGCAATCAGGGAAAGTCGCTGGAACAGCTGGAAGCGGAACGGCAGGGAGCCTGACATGCACGCCACCCAGCGTGAGAAACTCATCATGGAAGCGGCCGGCAAGGCCGGATTCGTCAGCTATCGCGAACTCGAAGCACAGCTTGAGGCATCGCCTGCAACGATCCGGCGTGACCTGACGCGGCTGGAAGGCGAAGGCAGGCTTGTGCGCGTGCACGGCGGGGCGAAACTCGCCGACGATGAAGCCGCGCAAGATGCGTTGCTGCAACTTTCGGGCACCCCGTTCGATGCCTCGATCTCGCGAAACCTCGCGCAGAAGCGCACCATCGGCAGGGCCGCCGCCACGCTCTGCAACAGGGGCGAAGGGGTGATGATCGACGGCGGAACCACGACGCTGCAGATGTGCCCGCACCTTGCCGGTCTCGACCTGCAGGTGCTCACCAATTCGCTGCACATCGTCAATGCGCTGCTGCCTCAGAAGGATACGCGGATTCTCGTGCCTTCGGGCACGGTGTTTCGCGAACAGAACATCATCCTGGCGCCAACCGGCGAGGATTCGATGCCGCGTTTCCATGCGCCGAAACTGTTCATGGGTGCCGCGGCCGTCGGCCCGCAGGGCGTGATGCAGGCCGATGTAATCCTGGTGGCGGCCGAGCGGCGGTTGATCGACCGGGCCGATGAGGTTGTGTTGCTGGTCGACAACTCCAAGTTCACCTCGTCCTCGGGGGCAATTGTCTGCGGTCTTGAAGAGATCGACATCCTCATCACCGACAAGGGAATCCCGGATGGGATGAGAGAGATACTGCAACGCGCCGGTGTGCGGCTGATCGTCGCTGAATGAATGAAAGAAGGAGATTACACATGAACAGGACAACGAAGCTCCTCACCGCAGCAATGCTCGGCTGCTCCACGCTTGGAGCAATCCCGCTTGCTGCGGACGATCATGGTGGCACGCACGCGGTTGCGCATGGCGAAAAACCTCGCCTGATAGTCATCACCGACATCGGGGCCGAGCCCGACGATATGGAGAGCTTCGTCCGGCTGCTGACATACGCCAACGATCTCGACATCGAGGCGCTGATCCCCTCGACCTCGCGGCACCTGCCCAATCGCGTCTACCCCTTCCTGATGGAGGAGCGGATCGCGGCCTATGGCGAGGTGCTGGCCAATCTGCGGGTCCACGATCCGGCCTATCCCGACACCGATGCGCTGCTGACAAAGATCGCGCCGCACGCGCCGCTGCTGGGTATGGAAGGCGTTGGCGAGGGCAAGGACACCGCAGCCTCGCGCCGGATCGTCGAGGTTGTCGACAAGGCCAGCGCGAGGCCGGTGTGGGTCTCGATCTGGGGCGGGGCGGCGCCGCTGGCACAAGCGCTGTGGCATTTGCGCGCGACGCGCAGCGCGGAGGAACTCGCCGCCTTCGTTGCCAAACTGCGTGTCTATTCGATTTCCGACCAGGACGATGCCGGTCCCTGGGCGCGTGCGCAATTTCCGCAGTTGTTCTGGATCGCTAGCATCCATGGACCGACCCAGTACCAGCTCTCGACCTGGAACGGCATCTCCGCGCAGACGCCAGGCGCCGATCAGCACATCGTTAGCCGCCGCTGGCTCAACGCCAATATCCGCACCCACGGGCCGCTGGGTGCCGCCTATCCCGCGCCGATGTTCATCATGGAAGGCGATACGCCGTCCTTCCTTGGCCTCATCCCGAACGGCCTTAACTCTCCCGAAAATCCTAACTGGGGCGGCTGGGGCGGGCGATACGAGCTGGTTTCACCGCACGCCGGGCTGTGGAGCGACACGCAGGATTCGGTGACCGGCGCGGACGGGCAGTCCGTCCACGACAACAAGGCGACGGTGTGGCGCTGGCGGCAGGCCTTCCAGAACGACTTCGCCGCACGGATGGACTGGACGGTCAGCCCGGAATTCGCGGACGCCAACCACGCGCCGCAAGTGGTGCTGAACGGCAAACCGGGGCTTGAGCCGGTCCGCATCGTCACCTGCGCCGGCCAGCCGGTCGGTTTGAGCGCCGCCGGGTCGAGCGATCCCGACGGCGACGCGCTTGCTTACAAATGGTGGATCTACCGCGAGGTATCGGGCCTGTTCTCTCCCGAAACGGCATTCTCTGCGACGGAAGGAGCGGAAACCACCTTCACCATTCCCACATGGACCTGGCCTGCAGACTTCGCCTGGCCGGACACATTCGATTTCCACGTCATCCTGGAAGCGACCGACGATGGCTCGCCCGCGCTGACCAGCTACCGCCGCGCGATCGTCTCGGTGCCGCTGAAGGGCGACGCCTGCCCGCCAATCGAAACCATGTCGGTTGCCCATGACATCAAGCCTGGCGACACAATTTCCAGCCATGTTCCGCAACCCTCCGCCAATGGGTGGTCGCTCGCCGAAGCCAGCCTCGGTGATCTGGCCGGCGACCCGGCGGCGCGGGAGATTGTCGACAGGCACCTGCCCGGACTGATCTCCGCGGCCGGCGCCAACCCCGTTGCAAGAATCTTCCTGATCGAAACGATCCGCCAGTTCGACCCGCGTATCACCGATGAGATTGTGAAGATGATCGACGCGGAACTGACGGAGCTGCCGAAGAGATAGGCTGGAGTTCCGGTCCGAAACAGTCAGGCTTCTCGTCTTCCCTTCCACCAGGAAGGCAGCCTGCCGGCTTCCTCCGCACTAGGCGCTGCGATGTGGTGCCCCATGAACATCGCCGTCTCCTCCGGCGTCGCTTTGCGCACGTCCTGCGAATCCAGCTCCCCCAGCTGTTTGATCGCCGCATCGGCCTTCGCAATCGCCGGGCGTCTTCCGATCCGGTCAACCCATTCGACGAGGTGCGGACATTCTTCGTCCTTCATGCCGAAGCGGCGGAAGCGCTTTCCCCAGGGCCAAGCCGCCATGTCGGCGATCGAATAGGCTTCACCGCCAAGGTACGGTGTCTCGGCCAGCCTCGTATCGAGCGCGCGAAACACCTGCGCGGTCATCCGGCGGAAGCGGGTGGCGGCGTAGGCATTGTCCTCGTGAATGCGCGAGAAGTGGTTGTGGTTGCCGATCGCCGGGCCGACATTGGCGACCTGCATGAACAGCCATTTCAGCACTGCGTAGCGCTCCGGCCCTGTGACAGGCAGGAACTGCGGTCCGCAGGTCTCGGCGAGA
>CAYPFE010000030.1:0-12920 GCA_964409895.1 uncultured Novosphingobium sp. | reverse complement strand
TCGCCACCACGGCGTCGATTGTTTCCGGCACGCTGGCCGAACGCATCAAGGTTTGGCCGTTCATCATCTTCGTCGTGATCTTGAGCGCCTTCATCTACCCGATCCAGGCGTCCTGGACTTGGGGCGACGGATTCCTGGCCGAATTGGGCTTTACCGACTTTGCGGGGTCTACGCTGGTGCACAGTACCGGTGGTTGGGCCGCGCTGGCCGGGGCCTTTCTGCTCGGCGCACGCACCGGCCGTTACTCCGGCGCGGGAGTGAGGCCGATGCCGGGTGCCAATCTGCCCCTTGCCACTCTGGGGACCTTCGTTCTGTGGTTCGGGTGGTTTGGATTCAACGGCGGCTCTCAACTTGCGCTTGGCAGCGCGATGGATGCCGCGGCCATGGCCATCGTCTACGTCAACACCAATCTGGCCGCTGCGGCCGGTGTGGTCACCGCGATGATCCTGACCCAGGTGCTTTACGGTAAAATGGATTTGACCATGTGCTTGAACGGAGCATTGGCGGGCCTCGTCGCCATCACCGCAGGGCCGGATTTGCAGAACCATTTCCTCGCGTTGGTCGTCGGCGGAATCGGCGCGGCCCTGGCCGTGTTCGCCGTGCCCGTGCTCGACAAACTCAAGATCGACGACGTCGTCGGTGCCATTCCCGTGCACCTTGTGGCCGGGATATGGGGTACCCTGGCGGTCGGCATTTTCGGTTCGGGCAGCTTTGTCGCGCAGCTGACCGGCGTCGTCGCGGTCGGCGTGTTCGTGACCGCCGTCAGCTTCGTCGTCTGGTATGTTCTTAAAGCGACCATCGGCATCCGTGTTTCGGCGGAAGAAGAAGAGATGGGTCTCGACCGGGCGGAACTGGGCCTCGAAGCCTATCCGGAATTCGGCCGCGGCTCGCAGAAACTGTAAGCCGGCGCGCACCAAGAAACCTGTTCAGCACCTTCAACCCGGCCGTATTCCCCACGGCCGGGTTTTTCTTTGACCGGACAAATGGGCCCGCGCGCGCATTAAACTCCTGAAATCCCGGCGGAATTGCTGTCGACGCCCCCTTGAAATTCGCTGCCTGGGCTGCCACATGTGTGCCGCACGCGGGTTGCCGGGCCGCCCGATCCGGGTGGTGCCAGGCGAAAAATCCAGTGCGTGCGTGCGCTTTGAGGGAGACAGGCACAATGGATGTCATGGTCGAGCTAGAACGGCTGTCAAAACATTTCGGTCCGTTCGTCGCGGTGGGCGGCATCAGTCTAACGGTGCGCAAAGGCGAGGTGCTTGGTTTCTTAGGCCCGAACGGTGCAGGTAAATCGACCACCATGCGCATGGTCGCCGGATTTCTGGCACCGACGTCGGGTACGGCAAAGGTGTGCGGTCACGACGTCTCGTCCGATCCGGTCAGCGTTAAAAGCGTGATCGGTTACATGGCCGAAGGGTCACCGTCTTACGAAGACATGACCGTCCGCGCGTTTCTGTCCTTCATCGCCGACGTGCGCGGCCTGCCAAAAGCCGCGGCGCGAAACCGCATCGCCGAAGTTGTCGACAAGATCGACCTCAGCGCGGTAATTGACCGCCCCATCGAAGTGTTATCGAAGGGTTACAAGCGCCGCGTCGGACTGGCCCAGGCCATTCTGCATGATCCGCCGGTGCTTATACTCGACGAGCCCACCGATGGGCTCGATCCCAATCAGAAGCACCAAGTGCGATCGCTCATCAAGGAAATGGCGGCGGAAAAGGCGATTATCGTTTCGACCCATATTCTGGAAGAAGTCGAAGCCGTGTGTACGCGCGCCGTCATCATCGGCAATGGCCGGCTGCTCGCGGACGGAACTTCGGAAGACCTGCTGACTCGTTTGCCGGATCACAAAGCCGTCTGCGTTGTTGTCGCCGGCGCAAACGCCCAGGCCGCAGCGGCCGCTGCGCAGGACGTTGCGGGTGTCGGCGAGGTGACCCACGTGGCGCTACCAAACGGTGATGTCGAACTGCGCTGCCTGCCGTCCAATGGGACCGAGATCCTTCAGCCGGTTGCCGATGCGTTGCGCGGCAGCGGTGTTGCTTTCAATCAGCTTTACGAACACCGCGGCGATCTTGATGCCGTGTTCCGGCAGATCACGGCGCCGGAAGGCGGCCAAGGAGGTGCGGCCCATGGCTAATGTCTGGACCATCACCAAGCGCGAGCTGTACGCGTACTTCACAACGCCGATGGCGTTTATCTTTATTGCCATCTTCGTCGCCCTAACCGGCGCGTTTACTTTTTATATCGGCCGCTTTTTCGACCGCGGCCAGGCGACACTGGAGTCTTTCTTCAGCTTCCATCCGTGGCTGTATCTGCTGCTCGTTCCGGCTGTGGCCATGCGGCTCTGGGCGGAGGAGCGCAAGAGCGGCACCATCGAACAACTGCTGACGCTGCCGATCACCACCGGCCAGGCGGTGCTTGGCAAGTTCCTGGCCGCCTGGCTGTTTTGCGGTGTCGCGCTGGCGCTGACTTTTCCGATCTGGATCACCGTGAATCACCTAGGTGTGCCGGATAACGGCGTGATCTTCACCAGTTACATCGGCAGCTTGTTGATGGCTGGCGCTTTCCTGGCTGTGGGCTCGTGCATGTCGGCCCTGACCCGTAACCAGATCATTGCGTTTATCGCCGCGGCGGCGGTGTGTTTCATTTTCACCATGAGCGGCCTCGATCTGGTGCTCAATTTCTTCCGCACCTGGGCGCCGGCATTCCTGGTCGACACGATATCCGCTCTGAGCTTCCTGGTGCGGTTTGAGTCGATAACGCGCGGCGTCATCGAATTGCGCGACGTCGTGTTCTTCCTGTCGATGATGGCGTTTTGGCTGTTCGCCAATACCGTCGCCGTCGATGCCAAGAAAGCGGCGTGAGGAGGGAGAGATGACATCAGCCGACAAAAGCCGTCTTGCTCTGATTGCCGTCGCTGTCGCAGCGGTTCTATTCCTTGCCGTCAACATCATCGCGCAGACCGTCTTCAGCGCCGCGCGTCTCGACGTCACCGACGGCAATATCTACACACTGTCCGAAGAGACCATTCCGATCTTCCAGGACATCAAAGAACCGATCGTCGTGCGTGTGTATTTTTCACAGGCGCTATCGGAAGCGAGCCCACGCCACGGCGTCTATTTCCAGCGTATCCGCGACTTGCTGAGCCAGTACTCAGCGCTGTCCGGCGGCATGCTGCAGGTTCAATACTTCGATCCCGAGCCGTTCTCGGATGTGGAAGACCGTGCCGTCGGTTTCGGCTTGCAGGCTGTGCCGCTCGGCAATGTCGGCGAGGTCGGCTACTTCGGGTTGGCGGCCACCAACTCGACTGACGATCAGGAAGTGATTCCGTTTTTCAATCTCGAGCGCGAAGCCTTCATCGAATACGACCTGACCAAGCTTGTTTATACGCTGTCCAATCCGGATCAGCCCAAGATCGGGCTGATCACATCGCTGCCCGTCGACGGCGGCATGACTCCCGGCATGGGCGGGATGGGCGGCACACCGACGCCGCCGTGGCAGATCATGGATCAGATGCGCGACTTCTTCGAGGTCGAACGCTTAGATGCGCAGATCGATGCGGTGCCGGACGACATCGATGTCCTGGTGTTGGCCCAGCCCGACGCATTGAGCGACAGCGCGACGTACGCGATTGACCAATGGGTTCTGCGCGGCGGTCCTGTGCTTGTGTTCGCCGACCCCAATCTGGAATCGGGTAACAATCCGCAAGGCCAGATGCCTGGCGGTCCGGACATGACCAACCTCAAGAAGTTGCTCACCGCGTGGGGCGTGACATTGGACGCCGATGTCATTGCCGGTGATATCCAGGCCGCCGTGCGGGTCAATACGGCGATGGGTGGGCGTCCCGTCATTTCCGATTACCCGGCGTGGATGAATCTGCAGGCGGATGCTTTGGCGCAGGACGACGCCATCACCGGCGACCTAAAGAACATGACACTGGCGACTGCGGGTGTATTGAGCGCGTTCGAAGAGTCCGGGCTCGATGTCCGCCCATTGATACAAACCAGCACGGATTCGATGAAGATCGCTGCGGATAAGGTTCAGGGTCTGCCCGACGTGGTTGCCTTGTTCCGCGAGTTTGAGCCCTCGGGCGAGCGGTTGATGCTGGGTGCGCGGGTCACGGGCCTGGCCGAAACCGCCTTTGCGGATGGCGCCCCTCCGGCTGAAGAATCCGCTGTGGATGAAGAAGAGGGCAGCGCACTGGCGCCGCATCTGAGTGAGGCGGTAGCGCCTGTTCAGGTGATCGTCGTATCGGATGCGGACCTGCTCGCCGATCGCTTCTGGGTTCAGGAGAGCAACTTCTTCGGACAGCGTTTGATGGTGCCGACGGCAGACAACGCGGCCTTCCTGATCAATGCGCTCGAAAACCTCACCGGATCGCCCGCGCTTTCGAGCCTGCGCGGCCGAGGGCAGATCAGCCGGCCGTTTACCGTGGTCGAGGATTTGCGCCTCGATGCGGAGCAAAACTTCCGCGCCAAGGAAACGGAACTGCTTGGACGTCTCGACACCTTGCAGGAACAGATCAACGCCATCGAAGTGCGTCAGGATGGACAGGGCGAAGCGCTGATCAGCGAAGAAAACCAGGATGCAATCCGCAATTACCGCGCGGAGATTCTCGCCACCCGAAAAGAACTGCGCGAAGTACAGCGTAGTCTGCGCGAGGATATCGACCGTCTTGAAGGCACGTTGAAATTCATCAATATCGCCGGCGTGCCGATAATCTTCGGCATTCTGATGGTTCTTGTGGCGCTGTGGCGTCGCCGCGCCGCGCAAACGGCATCGGTCTAAGGGAGCCCGGTCAATGACACAGAAGTCTTTCTTTTCACTGTGTGCGGTCACACTGGTGGCGGTCATCGCCGCTGCCTGGGCTGTCTCGACCCGCCCGGCCATCGAGGCGTCCGATTTCGACGGATCGCTTGTGTTTCCGGGTCTGATCGATGACCTCAATATGCTTTCGGCGATCCGGATCGAGCATAAGGACGGCACGTTTACGCTTAACTCCACTGCCGACGGCTGGGTGTTCGCGGAGCGCGATAATTATCCCGTGCAGGACGACAAGATTGGCGAATTGCTGATCAAGCTGACCCGTATGGAAAAAGTCGAACCCAAGACCGAGTTGCCGGAACGCTACGACCGGCTCGATCTTGTCAGTCCGGCGGATAAGGATGACACCCGCGCCAAGGAGGTGACACTGCTCAATGCAGCCGGCGATGTGATCGCCGGTGTGCTGGTTGGCAAGCGCAAGTTCACCTTGGGCACGGATGAGGGCGGCACCTATATCAAGCATCCCGACGAGGCTCAGACCTGGCTGGTCACCGGTGAACTGACTCCCGGCGCACGTCCGCGTGACTGGCTGCTGCGCGAAGTGTCGGACATTAAAGACGACGACATTGCCCGCGTCACCATCACCCACCCGGACGGAGAAACCGTCACGGTGTTCAAGGACGCGCCCGAGGACGCCAACTACCAGGTCGCTGACATTCCTGCCGACCGGGAGTTGCGGCGGGACACCATTGCCAACGATTCGGGCCGCGTACTCTCCAATCTTCTCCTCGACGACGTCAAAGCGGCGGACAGTGTCGAATTTCCGGCCGACAAAACCATACGCGCTGTGTTTGAAGGCTTCGCAGGATTTACCGTCACCATGGATCTCATTGAAGACGGCGACGTCAACTGGATCAAGCTCACCGGCACACCGCCGACGGAAGCCCCAGCGGCCGAAGCGCAGACTGATTGGACACAGGCTATCGCCGAGCTCAATGCACGCGCTGAAGGATGGGTGTATCAGCTCCCTGGTTATGAAGTGGCAGGGATCAAAAAGCGCATGGACGATTTTGTGCGCGAACCCGAAGATAGTGGCGTCTAAATACCTCTCTTCGCTTTGTCAGCGAACCGGGCGGTTGTATAGTCTCTGAGCTGCACGCCAAAAAGGCTAAAAGTCCTGCGTGCTTGCCCTTAGGAGACGGGGGATTAGATGCTGAATTTTTGGCTAATTCAGGCATTCTACTGCCTGAGCGGTATCGGCTTTTTCATACAAGATATGATGTACGATAAGGTGCCGATGGGCGATGCGATGGTGCGCGCGTTTATCTGGCCCTATGCGCAGTGGGGCCGCATATCCACGTTCTTTACCGAAACGCTGATGGGGTCGATAACGGGCCTGTTCTAGCCGTTCTGGTTCTGATTACGGGCGCGGAGTTTATCCAGTCCGCGGGCTATGCGCTCGCGACGAAGGCGGCAGCCTTCGCATGGCAGCATCGCCGCGAGCCCGATCAGCAAAACGGGGACGCCGATTACAAGCACGGCGAAGATGCCCCAGGTTGTCATTCCGCCGCCGCGGTATCTGCCAGACGGCGCTCCGCTTCCGCTTTGATCGCGTCCAAAATATCGGGCAGAGACTCTTCGCCGACCTCGTTGTAAAGGTCTCCGCCCTGGATCTTGAGATTCGGGCCGATGCGGCAGTTGTTCATGCACGGGCTGCGAACGATTTTGGCCGGAATGCCCTGAGCCAGCAGCAGTTTCTCCAGTTTGTCGGCAAGGTCACGGCTGCCGCGTCCGGCGCACGACGGCACGTTGTCAGTGTTCAGGCGCTTGTTGATGCACATGCGCACGTTGAACAGCGGCTTCTGCTGAGGAATAAAATCGGCTTCAAACATGATCGCTATCTAAGCGGAATGGCCGCGGAACTCAATCTTTTGCTGTGAGTTTCCGAACCGCCTCTTGGACGATACGCACGGTTTCCGACCATTCGACGAACGCCTCGATATCGCGCGCCGGAACCCATTGGATCGCGTCCGCGTCCCCGCCGGGTTTTGGTGTGCCATCGGCATATCGGGCGGCGTAATCGACCAAAGTGTAGTGACGGATCAGATTGCCATGTGGGTCATGGCGGATGAGATCAACCACGTCGATGAGGACAGGGTCGGAGATTGTCACGTTCGTCTCTTCCAGAATTTCACGATGCGCGGTTTGTGCCAGCGCTTCGCCCGGTTCCTGCCGGCCGCCCGGAATGGTCCACAGACCTTTGTTGGGCTCCTCGCCGCGGCGGATCAGCAGGACTTCGTTATAAACATTCAGAACCACAACACCGACACCGACCTGCGGCAGGTGCGTTGTCATGTGCGCATCGCCGATCCCGGCTTGTTTGTGTGGTTTGGCAACTGTCATGATCTGGGAGCGAATTATGCTGTATTGTGGCGCATCAGGTTAAGACAGATTTGTAACGGAGTTCGCATGAGCGACGAAGACGGTAACTCGGACAGTTCTGAAAGCGTTGGCATCATCACGCCAACGATGGGTCCGGTGGCGCGCCTGCGCAACTACTTTCTCACCGGCGTGTTGGTGACTGCGCCTCTGGTGATCACGTTCTATGGAGCGTACGTCGTCGTATCGTTCATCGACGGCACCGTCACCGGATTGTTGCCGGACCTCTACAACCCCAACAGTTATTTGCCGTTCAGTGTGCCCGGCATCGGTATTCTGGTGCTGGTGACGGGTTTGGTTATTGTCGGGTTCCTCACCGCCAACTTCTTGGGGCGCTTACTGCTCAAATGGGGTGAGGCGGTGCTCGATCGCATGCCCGTGATCCGCAACATCTATGGCGCGATTAAACAGATTCTGGAAACGGTGCTGCAAAGCCAATCGAACGCGTTCAGAGATGTTGTGTTGCTGGAGTACCCGCGCCAGGGCGTGTGGAGCATCGGCTTCGTCTCCGGCACCACCAAAGGCGAGGTGCAGAACCTGACAGCCGACGAAATCGTCAACGTGTTCGTGCCGACGACGCCGAACCCGACGTCGGGGTTTCTGCTCTTCGTACCGCGCAAGGATCTCACGAAACTGCACATGACGGTGGAGGAAGGGATCAAGATGGTCGTCTCCGGCGGCATCATTACGCCGCCCGACAAACGCGACGATGCCAATCGCAAAGACGACGTTCTGACGTCCCAATTATCCTGATCGAAGGGTCTGGATCGCGGCATCCTGCTCGAACAGATAAAGCAGCGTGCGCAGGGCTTCGCCCCGTTCCGTTTTCAATTCTGGGTCTTTGCCTAATATCAGCTGGGTGTCGTCGCGAGCCATAAGCAGGAGCCCGCTGTGTGCCGCGAGGTCGGCGAGGCGAAACTCGGGCAGGCCACTTTGGCGCGTGCCGAGTACTTCGCCGCCGCCGCGCAGCTTCAAGTCTTCCTCGGCGATAACGAAACCGTCTTCGGTCTCGCGCATGATGTTTAGGCGCGCCTTAGCGGTTTCGGTCAGCGGCGCCTGATACAGCAACAGACAGGTCGAGGGCTTATCGCCGCGGCCGATGCGGCCGCGCAATTGATGCAGCTGGGCCAGCCCAAAGCGCTCCGCATGTTCGACGATCATCACCGTTGCTTCCGGCACGTTGACGCCGACTTCGATCACCGTTGTGGCAACCAGGACCTTGGGACCATGCGGGTCCTGTCCGGCGAAGGCGGCCATGGCGGCGTCCTTGTCCGGGCCCTTCATCTTGCCGTGCACCAGCGCGACTTTATCCGCGCCCAGAAAACCCGCGAGGTCGCGATGGCGGGCCTCGGCGGCGGCAAGGTCGCTGGTTTCGGACTCTTCGACCAGCGGGCAGACCCAATAAACCTTGGCCCCGGAGGACACCGCCCGCTGCACCGCGCCCATGGTTTCGGCCAGGCGTTCCAGATTGATCAGGCGCGTATCCACGGGCTTGCGACCGGGCGGTTTTTCGTCGAGGCGGGAGACCTCCATGTCGCCGTAGGCGGTGAGGGTGAGGGTGCGCGGGATTGGCGTCGCGGTCATGACCAGCATGTCGACACCGCGCCCTTTGTTGGCCAGTTCCAGGCGCTGGTGGACGCCGAAGCGGTGCTGTTCGTCTATCACCGCGATCATGAGGTCCTTGAATTCCACGTCCTTCTGGAACAGCGCGTGGGTGCCGATGAGAATGGAAATCTTGCCCTCTGCGACGTCTGAGAGGACGGTGTCCCGGGCTTTGCCTTTGATGCGGCCGCTGAGGAAAGCGACCGCCACGCCGCAGGCGGCACACAACGGCTCTAAAGTTTCCAAATGCTGCTGGGCGAGGATTTCCGTGGGAACCATCAGCGCGGCCTGTCCGCCGGCCTCAACCGCCGTGAGCATGGCAAGTAAAGCGACCACGGTCTTTCCGCTGCCGACATCGCCCTGGAGCAAACGCAACATACGGGACTCACCGGCCAGGTCTGCGTCGATTTCGCCAAGCGTGCGCTGTTGCGCTCCGGTCAGGGTATAGGGCAGGGAGGCGGTAACTTTGCCGCGCAAGCTGCCGTCGCCTTTCAGCGCCCGGCTGGACAGCTTGCGGGCCTTGGCGCGAACCAGCGCCAGAGCGAGTTGGTTCGACAGCAGTTCGTCGTAGGCGAGGCGTTGCCGGGAGATGTTCATCGGCTCCAGATCGGCGGGACCCTCCGGATGGTGGGCGTGATCGAGTGCCTCGGCCCAGGCCGGCCAGCGGTCGCGCTCGCGCTGGGCGGGGTCGAGCCATTCGGCCAGGGCGGGAAGTATTTCCATCGCCGCCTCGATGGCTTTTACCATGGTCTTCGGCGATAGACCGGCGGTCATCGGATAGACCGGTTCGACCCGCTGGATCACGGCCTTCTGGCTCGGCAGGACGATGTGATCCGGATGGGCCATTTGCCTCTGACCGTCATAGATCTCGATCTTGCCGCTGATCACCCGTGTTTCGCCCACCGGCAGGGTGCGTTGCAGGTAATCGCCTTGGGCGTGGAAAAAGGTCAGGGTAATACGCCCGGTGTCGTCGCCACAGATGATCTTATAGGGCAGGCGGGAATTGCGGTTCGGCGGCGGCGTATGGGCCAGCACGTCGACCTCCAGGGTGCAGATCTTGCCCGCCGGGGCGTCGCCGACCTTGGGCGAAAAGCGCCGGTCCACCAGGCTCGACGGCAGGTGCCAGATCAGGTCGATGACATGCGGCCCCGCGAGTTTCTCAACCAGCTTGAACACCTTCGGGCCGATCCCCGGCAGGGTGTCGGCAGCGGCAAACAGGGGGTTGAGAACGGTGGGACGCAGAGCCATGACCGCACTGTTGTACCCGCCCCGGTATCCGCCCCCAAGCCGAATTCAAGGGGCAATTGCGAAGCAGCCCCCGGACCGCTATACCCGCTGCCGGACCGGCGGCCGGAAACCCAGTTTCTGGCTTGAGCCGGTGGTCTGGATTCTGCGGAGCGCATTGGCGTGACGGCTGAGATCAATCGGGACATACAGCGCAAACGCCTGCTTTACCGGGCCACACATCGCGGCACAAAAGAGGCGGACGCCATCGTCGGCGGCTTCGTGAAGGCCAACATCGAAATCCTCGATGGAGCCCAATTGGATGCGCTGGAAGACCTGCTCAACCGCCCAGACGCAGACATCATGGACTGGCTGCGCGGCCGCCGCCCCATGCCCGTGGACCAGACCTGGCACCTGATGCAGCTTCTAAAAGCATATCAGCAACGCCTGCTAACGGATTGATTTAATGAACGAAATAAAGCAGGTGGTTTGGCCGGTCGTGGCCGGAGCGCCGGAGGGTTCGGAAGCCTTCGTGCTGGCGCAGCGGGCGCGGACATCCAACGGCGGCCACATTCACGTGGTGCGCGACGACGTGCGCCTGTCGGTGGTGAAGGATAGCCTGCGATTCTTTTCGCCCGATGTGACTGTGCTGACGTTTCCGGCTTGGGATTGCGTGCCCTATGACCGGGTCTCACCCCATGCCGATGTGGTGGCCGAGCGCATGGATGTGCTGCTGCGTTTGGCGGCGGTGGGTGCCGATTCCGAGACCGGTCCGCGTATTCTGCTGACCACGGCCAGCGCGATCTTGCAGAAGGTGCCGCCGCTGACGGCCTTCCGCGGCATGGTGCGGGAGATCAAATCCGATTCGCAGCTCAACAGCGACGCCTTCGCCCAGGACCTCACCCGCAACGGCTATCAGCGTGCCGAGCAGGTGATGGAACCGGGGGAGTTCGCCCTGCGCGGCGGACTCATCGACCTGTTCCCGCCGGGCCAGGACGATCCGGTGCGCATCGATCTGTTCGGCGACGAGGTCGAGACCCTGCGCACTTTCGATCCGGTCAGCCAGCGCACCACGGGCTCCCTGAAGACCCTGCGGCTCAAGCCGATGAGCGAGGTGATTCTGTCAAGGGAGGCGATCGAGCGCTTCCGCACCGGCTACCGCGAGCTGTTCGGCGCGGTGTCGAGCAGCGATCCGCTCTACGAGGCGGTGTCTCAGGGGCAGACCTATCCCGGTCTGGAGCACTGGCTGCCGCTGTTCCATCCCGGTTTGGATACGCTGTTCGCCTATGTGCCCGAAGCGACGGTCTCTCTTGATCACCAGATCGAAGAGGCGGTCGACGCCCGCCACGAGCTGATCCGGGACTATTACGAGAGCCGGCGTCTTGCCGACCCGGCCAGCGGCGGCGCCAAGCTCGGCCTGGAAGAGGGGGGCGCGGTCTATCATCCGGTGCCTCCGGATCGCCTGTTTCTCACGGCGCAGGAATGGGCACGCTATCTCGCCGACCGCCAGCCCTTCGAACTGCGTCCCTTCGCGGCAGCGGACGCGGATGTCAGCGCTGAGGACGCCGGCGCGCGGCCGGGACGGGACTTCGCCGACGTGCGAGCACGGCCGGATGCGAATGTTTTCGAGGCCCTGAAAGAACACGCCGCCGGCCTACGCGGCCAGAACCGCAAACTGCTGGTCACCGTGCATACGGAAGGGTCGCGCCGGCGCATGCTCAACCTGCTGCACGATCACGGTCTGGCGACGGCGAAGGAAATCGACCGCTACGCCGAGATCGAGGACATGAACCCGGCGGAGATCGCGCTGGCGATTCTGCCGCTCGACCGGGGCTTCGTCACCGGCGATCTCGCGGTTGTCACCGAACAGGACCTCCTCGGCGAACGGCTGTCGCGGCGGCCCAAGCGGCGGCGCAAGGCGGAAGCCTTCATCGCCGACGCGTCCCAGCTCAGCGAAGATGATCTGGTGGTGCACATCGAGCACGGCATCGGCCGCTACGGCGGGCTGGTGACGCTCGATGTCGGCGGTGCGCCGCACGACTGCCTCAAGGTCACGTATCACGGCGATGACCGGCTGTTCGTGCCGGTGGAAAACATCGAAGTACTGTCGCGCTTCGGTTCCGAGCAGGAGGGCATGGTTCTCGACAAGCTCGGCGGCGTTGCCTGGCAGGCGCGCAAGGCTAAGCTCAAAGAGCGCATCCGCGAAATGGCGGAGGCTCTGATCCGCATCGCCGCAGCGCGCGAGCTCAAGCCGGCGGAAACCTTCAGCCCGCCCGAAGGCGCTTACGACGAATTCTGCGCGCGTTTCCCCTTCGCCGAGACCGATGACCAGCTGCGCGCCATCTCCGATGTCATGGAAGACTTCGCCAAGGGCCGGCCGATGGACCGTCTGGTGTGCGGTGACGTCGGCTTCGGCAAGACCGAAGTGGCGCTGCGGGCCTCGTTCGTCGCCGCCCTGACCGGCGTGCAGGTCGCTGTGGTGGTGCCGACGACCCTGCTGGCGCGCCAGCACCACGCCACATTCAAGGAACGGTTCGAAGGCTTCCCGGTCAAGGTGCGACAGCTGTCGCGGCTGGTCTCGGCCAAGGACGCGGACAAGGTGCGCGACGGGCTCAAGTCCGGCGAGATCGACATCGTCATCGGCACCCACGCATTGCTCGCCAAGTCCATCGAGTTCGCCAATCTGGGTCTGCTGATTGTCGACGAGGAGCAGCACTTCGGCGTGGCGCATAAGGAACGCCTCAAGCAACTCAAAGCCGACGTTCATGTGCTGACGCTCACGGCGACGCCGATCCCGCGCACGCTGCAGATGGCACTGACCGGGGTGCGCGATCTCAGCCTCATCGCCACGCCGCCGGTTGACCGCCTGGCCGTGCGCACCTTCGTGCTGCCCT
>CAYPFE010000029.1:0-13119 GCA_964409895.1 uncultured Novosphingobium sp. | reverse complement strand
AGCTGCCCTTCGCGCTGCAACTCGGGCGTCACAGTGCCTGCCTCGGCCGCGTCGTAGAGATTGGCGAAGGTCGTGCGGACGTAATTGTCCACCGCGCGCAGGTCGGCGATGGCGCTGGCGTAGTCTCGCTGGAAGGTCGCGAGGTCGCTTGCCATGCCGCCGCCACGCGGCTTGGCGGTCGCGTATTTCCGCCATTCGTCGAGCAGCCGCCGCGATGCGCCCAGCGCGAAGCTGGCGTGGCTGAGGCAGGGGATCGCCATGAAACCCATTCGGTAGAGCGTGCCGCCGCGCTGCTGCACCGGGGCGGCGGCGTTGATGAAGAAATCCTCGTGCAGCAGTTGTTCCGTGACTTCGAAATCGACGCTGCCGGTGCCTCGCAGGCCCAGCACGTCCCAGTTGCCGAGGAATTTGACGGTTTCGCGCGGGGCAAGCCCGATCAGCATGATCGGCTGGCCGTTCTCGTCCTGCGCCGGCTCGCCGCCCTCGTGCACGATATAGCCGCCGACGATAAATTGCGCGTTGGGTGTGCCCGAGCCGAAGGCATAGCGGCCGGAAATGCGGTAGTGATCGCCTTCGCGCACCGCCTTTCCGGTCGGGGCAGCCTGGCCTGCGGCATGGGCGAACCTGCCGCCCGGAAAGATCGAGGCGACCGCGTTCGGTCCGAGGTGTGCGCCTGCGACCGCGCCGCCGGTCATCACCGCATGGCCGTACCATCCGGCCGAGCCGTCCCAATAGGAAAGCTCGCTGATCGCGTCGATGGCGTCGAGCGGATGGGCTTCGCCGCCGCCGAGCTCGCGTGGGGCCATGATCGCGAACAGGCCGGCATCGTCCATTGCGGCCACCACCTCGGGAGCGAGTTCGGTTGCATCCTCGTCAGCCGCCGCTGCGGCGTCGATCATCGGGCCCATCGCGCGGGTACGCTCAAGCCAGCTTGAGGTTGGATCGGTGCGATATGCTGCGGATGTGGTGCTGGCCATGCGTTTTCCCCTGCGGCGCGAGCGTCAGAAGTAGATATCGGCGCCGTCGACGTCGCCCAGCACGCGGCCGCACTCGATCCACGACATCTCGCCGGTCAGCACATGGGCATTGCCGCCGGTGATGTCGCGGAAGAAGCGCTGCAGGGCGGAGCCGTCGCGCAAGCCCGTCGTAGCCGCAGCGGCATAGGCGGCATTGGCGATGCGCATCGCGGCGGCATAGGCGTGGCTGGCGCTGACCTTGGCTTCCAGCTGCAGCGCGCGCGTCACCGTGCCGGCAACAGCCGCATCGAAGAGGTCGGAATAGGCCTGCTTCATATAGGCCTCGGCCGCCCGGAGGTCGGCGTGGCCCTGCGCGAAATCGCGCTGGAAGGTCTGCATCTCGTGCATCTTCATGCCCGGCGCGCGTTCCTTGGCCTGGGCATACTTGCGCCATTCGTCGAGCATCCGCCGGCCCGCGCCCAGCGCATAGGCGCCGTGCGAGATGCAGGAGAAGGTCATGAATCCCATGCGGTAGAGGGGGCCGCCGCGCTGCGGCTCGGGGTTCGCGATGTTGAAGCTGAAATCCTCATGGATCAACTGTTCGGGCACTTCGAAATCGACGCTGCCGGTGCCGCGCAAGCCCAGAACGTCCCAGTTTCCGAGGAAATTGACCTTGTCGCGCGGCACAGCGGCCCACAGCATCACCGGCTGGCCGTTTTCGTCGGTGACCTGCTCGCCGGCTTCCTGCAGCAGGTAGCCGCCGACCAGCCACTGCGCGCGCGGCGACCCGGTGGCGAACTGGAAACGGCCGGAGACGCGCAAGTGGTCGCCTTCGCGCTCGGCCTTCCCGGTGGGTGCGACCTGTCCGGCGCAATGGGTGTAGCGGCCCGAGGGAAAGATCGCTTCGATCGCGCGCGCGCCCAGGAAGGCACCTGCGACGCCGCCGCCGGTCATCACCGCATGGGCGTACCAGCCGGTCGAACCGTCCCAGTAGGAGAGCTCGGCGATGACATCGATCTGCTCAACCGGGTGGGCTTCGCCGCCGCCCGCTTCGCGCGGGACCATGATCGCATAGAGCCCGGCGTCGCTGATCGCCTCGACGACTTCGGCCGCGATTTCCTGAGCCGCCTCGTCCGCGGCTGCTGCGGCCTCGATCATCAGGCCGAGCGCACGCGCGCTGGCGAGCCGGCTTGCGGCCTCCCCGGCCCCTTCGGCAATTGCGGAGGATACGGTCATGCCGGCTCGAATGCGATAGGCAGGCCCTTGATACCCCACACGCCGGGGAAGGGCCGCCAGCCCGGCTCACCGGTCTTGTGCGGCCGTTTCATGTGCCGAGCGATGAGGTGGATGCCTTCCTGCAATTGCGCACGGGCGATGAACTGGCCAAGGCACATGTGCTTGCCGAGCCCGAAGGCGACGTGTCGCCGCGCCGGGTCTATTTCGCGATCGGGGTCGAATGTGTCGGCATCCTCGAATGCGTGCGGATCGCGACCAGAAACGTTGAGGTTGAAATAGAGCATCGTGTTCGCCGGGATCAGCACGCCGTCATATTCAATGTCCTCGCTGGTGAAGCGGAACGAGGAGCTGGGATTGAAGAACCGCAGCGTCTCCTCGACCACCTTGCGGCAGTAGTCGAGGTCTTCGGCGCAGCTTTCGTAAATCTCCGGGTTCTCGGTCATCACATGCATCATGTAGGTGAGCACGTTCTTCGAGGTGTCGTAGCCGGCGACGAACAGGAAGATCAGCATGTCGTACAGCTGCCGGTCCGATATGCCGCCGTCGCCTGCGGCGTCGAGGATGATGTCGAGCAAGTCGGTGTTCTCGCTGTCATGCGGATTGACCCGGCGTTCGGCGACAAGCTCTTGTGCGAAGGCGTCCATGTGCAGGAATGCGGCATCGAGCGCAGGCACCGCCGCCTTGTCCATCGCGAAGGCGAGGCCAAGCGTCTCCATGGACTTGCGCAGGCCTGGAATGACGGCAAGCGGCGCGCCGACCATCTGTGCGGTCACCGCGACCGGATAGTAGGACGCGAATTCCTCGAAATCGATGCGCTCGCGTGGGCCCCATTCCGCTAGGAGCCGTTCCATCGTTTCACGCATGATAGGGCGCAGCTGGTTGGCGTAGCGCGGAGTGAACTTGGCGGCGAAGGTATCGCGCAGCAGCTTGTGCTCGCGCTCGGGCAGCGCGATCATCTGTTCCTCGCAAAAGCGCCCCCAGGGCGATCCCTTGCATTCCATGATCTCGGCGATGCCGTCGAAGGACGGCCTGAGGTTTCCATCGTTGCCCAAAAGGTCGCGGATCGCCTGCAGGCCGAAAACGGCGTAGCCGGTGTCCGTCCTCGCCAGCCAGGGGTGCTTCTCACGCGCCCTGTCGAACTCCGTGTAGGGGTCGGCCGCGAAGGAAGGTTCGTCCCAGTGAAGGTGGTAAAGGTCGAGCTCGTCAACACGTTGCATCGGTTGCATCCTTTCCTGGTCGGCCACCCCGTTTCGATGCGGGAAGCGAGCCTTTGTGGCTCATATTGTGCCTCAAGCCGCCGGACGGCAAAAGGGGCAATCGCAGTCGATTGCAGCACCAGTCAATTGCTGGCCTAAGGACCGTGTTATTCGGCGGCTTGGCGTTCGGGTTGCGACAGCGCATATTCCGGCAGCGAATGGAAGGCATTCCTCAGCGCCTCGCCCCATCCCGTCGAAATCGACTGGAAATATTCGTCGTCCGCCTCGATCCGGCGCTCATGCAATGGTGCGAAATCATCGCGGCCGATGACAATCAGGTCGAGCGGCATGCCGACCGAAAGGTTCGCCTTGAGAGTGGAATCGAAGGACACCATCAGCAGCTTCACCGCGTCTTCGAAGCTCATGGACCGGTCGTAGGCGCGCACCAGGATAGGACGGCCATATTTGGTCTCTCCGATCTGCAGGAAGGGTGTGTCGAAGCTCGCCTCGATGAAATTTCCTTCCGGATAGACGAGAAAAAGCCTCGGCTCGCCTTCGCCAATCTGGCCGGCCACGATCATCGAAGCGATAAATGTGGCGCTCGCGCTCTGGCCGTTGTCCGATGTGCTGGCGCGGATCGTGTCGCGAAGCAATGCGCCGACGATCGTGGCAGCCTGGAACATGGTTTCGGTTTCGAGCAGCGAATTCTTGCGGTCGGAACGCACCTTGTCGCGTTCCTCGAGCTGGCTGATGACGGCTTGGGTGGTGGCAAGGTTGCCGGCCGACAGAATCGCGATGATCCGCTCGCCCGGTACCGACCAGCGGAACATCTTGCGGAACACCGAAATATTGTCGACGCCGGAATTGGTGCGCGTATCGCTCATCAGCACCAGGCCGCGGTCGAGTTTGAGTCCGACACAATAAGTCATTGAAATCCCCGGAACCGGCAGCAAGCAGGGCAAATAGCTTAACCGCAACGATGCCGCTCATATCATCAAGCGGCTTTGCAAAGCTACTGTTGTTGTCGCTGGGCCTCGTCGGCAACGGACAATTGAACCTGCAATTCGGTTTCCCCGGCGCCATGGGCAATGCCGGTGATGGGTGCGGCGTCGCTGTAGTCACAGCCTGTGGCGACACGGACATAGCGTTCGTCCGGGCCGATGCCGTTGGAGACATCGAAACCAATCCAGCCAAGACCCTCGACATGGGCTTCGGCCCAGCCATGGCCCGCATCCTGTTCCACCTGACCTTCCATGTGCAGGTAGCCGCCCGAATAGCGCATGGGAATGTCGAGCAGGCGACCGGCGCTGATGAAGATGTGCGCGTGATCCTGGCAGACGCCTTGCCCTGCCGTAAGCGCTTCTTCCGCGGTCGTCCGGCTGTCGGTCAGGCCCGGTTCGTAGGCAACCGCTTCGCGGATTGTGTGAGACAGCGCGTGGAGGAATTCGAGCGGATTGGTGCGATCGGCATCGACTTTCGACAGCATCGCGCGGATGCTCGGGCCTGGCTGTGTCAGCGGTGTCGTGCACAGGAAACACCAGAGCGGCATGTGCCCGGTGTGGTGGCCGATGATACCGGACTTGTCGGCGGTATCGACCGAACCGGTGCAGGTGATGCGGACCTGTCTCGTGCCCGGCACCACGGAAACCAGCGTCGTATGATTATGATGCTGGTCGTCATATTCGGCTTCGAAGCAGGCACCGGCATAGTCAATGTCCCAGGCGACGATCTTCTGGCCATGGGTGTTCTTGGGTGTCAGGCGCAGGCGCTGCAGGCCGTGGGTGACATTGCCTGAAAATTCGTAACAGGTCGTGTGGCTGATGGTGAGGAGCATGGGCCGGACCTACTCGGTGAAACGGTAGTCGGCAGCGATCGCATTGCCGATCTCGCCCGTCTTGGCGATAAAGCGCGAAAGGAACTCATGCAGGCCTTCGTCGAAGATGTCGTCTATCTTCGCGCTTTTGAGGTCATCTGCTGCCTCGCGAAGGATTTTCAAGGCAGAGGATTCCTCGCCATACTCCTCGGAAAGGCGGCCCAGGGCAAAAACGAGGCTGTCGTAACAGAAGGATAGACTGCGCGGGAAACGCCGGTCGAGGATCAGGAATTCGGCAATGCCACGCTGATCCATGCCGCCGGCGTTAAGCCAGCGATAGGCGCGTTCGCCAGCAAAGGAACGCAGGATGGTTTCCCACTGGACATTGTCGAGGCTCGATCCGACCCAGCTGGCGCTGGGCAACAGTACGTAATATTTGACATCGAGAATTCGCGCTGCGTTGTCTGCGCGCTCGATGAATGTTCCTATATGGGCGAAGCGGTAGCTTTCGCGTCTCAGCATGCCGCCTTCGAATTCGCCACGCACGATCGCCGCCTGCCTGCGGATCGTTGCCAAGACCTCGCCAAGCTTTCCGTCGGTAACGGGCCGCGCCAGCATGTCTTTCAGAATCAGCCAGGTTTCGTTGGTAGCTTCCCACAGCCCCCGGGTAAGCTGTGTGCGTACGCCGCGGGCATTGGTCCGGGCGAGCTCGAGCATGTTGATGATACTGCCCGGATTATCCCTGTCACGCAGGATGAAATTGAAGACCTGCTCGCCTGAGACATCCTCGCTGCCGAACTTCGCCTGGAAATCGGCGCCCTGCCCCAGCGTGATCAGGACAGAGCGCCACTCGTCGCTGGCGGTGCGGGAATCGCGTGTCTTGGCGAGATGAAATCCAGCATCGACGAGGCGCGCCGTATTCTCTGCCCGTTCCATATAGCGGAACATCCAATGCATGCCGTTTGCGGAGCGTCCCAGCATGGTCAGTCCTCCAGCACCCAGGTGTCCTTGGTGCCTCCACCTTGGGAGGAATTGACCACCAGTGACCCCTTCTTGAGCGCGACGCGGGTCAGACCGCCCGGAGTGATTTCGATTCCCTTCGGGGAAACCAGCACGAAAGGCCGTAGATCGACATGGCGTGGGGCAAGCCCGGCCTTGGTGAAGATCGGCACCGTCGAAAGGGACAGCGTCGGCTGCGCGATATAGTTGCTAGGTTTGGCGCGCAGCTTCTTCTCGAACGCTGCAAGCTCTCGCTTTGACGCTGCCGGGCCTACCAGCATGCCGTAACCACCCGAACCATGGACTTCCTTGACGACGAGCTCAGCAAGGTGGTCGAGCACATAGGCTAGCGAATCCTTCTCGCTGCAGCGCCATGTCGGAACATTGTTCAGCAGCGGCTTCTCGCCGGTATAGAATTCGACGATGTCCGGCATGAAGCTGTAGATCGCCTTGTCGTCAGCGATACCCGTGCCCGGCGCGTTGGCGATGGTGATACGGCCCGCGCGGTAGATATCCATGATGCCTGCAACGCCGAGCATGCTCTCGTGATTGAAGCTGAGTGGATCGAGATACTCGTCATCCACCCGGCGGTAGAGCACGTCGATCGGCATATAGCCGCGCGTCGTGCGCATCGCCACGCGCCCGTCGATGACCCTGAGGTCGCCGCTCTCGACGAGTTCCGCACCCATCTGGTCGGCCAGAAACGCGTGCTCGAAATAGGCGGAATTGTAGATCCCAGGCGTAAGTACGGCAACTGTTGGCCTGTCGGACGCGCATTCAGGGGCGCAGGCGGCGAGGCTTCTTGCGAGGCGCGTCGGGTAGTTCGAAACCTCTGCGACCGGCACATGCTCGAACAGCTCGGGAAACATCGCCAGCATCGTTTCGCGGTTCTCGAGCATGTAGGAAACACCCGAAGGCGTGCGGGCGTTGTCCTCGAGCACCATGAATTCGTCCGGGCCGGTCCGCACGAGGTCGATCCCGACGATGTGGGTGTAAACTCCGCCCGGCGGCGTGAAGCCGATCATCTCCGGCAGGAAGGCGTCATTGTCGCGCAGGAATTCAATAGGTAAGCGTCCAGCGCGGATGATTTCCTGGCGGTGGTAGAGATCGCTGAGGAAGGCATTGAGCGCGCGGACGCGCTGTTCGATGCCGCGTGACAGCTTGCGCCATTCGCCCGCCGTGACGATCCGCGGGATCATATCGAAGGGAATCAGGCGTTCCTCGCCGTCTCCCTGTCCATACACGTTGAAGGTAATGCCGGTGCGGCGGAAGAAGCGTTCGGCCTCGGCATCTTGCTGTTTCAGCCAGCGCTGATCCTGCTTGTCGTACCAGTCGCGGTATTGGGAATAAGCTTGGCTGATGCCCCCCTGAGGGTCGAGCATCTCGTTGTAGCCTTGGTCATTCTCCGAATTCATCGCGCCTCCAAGCCTGGACCTTATGCAAGAGTTTCAGGTATTTGCCAAGGCTTATGCTGCAGGTGCGAAAAGCGATGACCGGCTTGTGTCAGAGGATGGGGCCTGCCCGGTCGAGGATCGCCGCCTCGCCGGTCGCCAGGGGCAGGCCGTAGAAAGCAATGGCGTTGTCGCGGCCGATGCGGATCTGGTCTTCGAGCGGTACGCCTTCCATCTGCTTCGCCAGCAGCTTTCCGCAATTGGGCCAGCAGCCGTCGAAGTGGGGATAGTCCGATCCCCACATGATATTGCCGCGCCCGATGATCTCGCGGGCGAGTATCGCAGTGCGGTCGCGCATGAAGGAACAGGCGACATGTTCGCGAAAGACTTCGCTGGGGACACGGTCGGGCGATAGCCCCTCGGACTTCCCAGCCCAGCCCTGGTCCCGCAGAAAACGGTCATCCATGCGTTCGAGCATGGCGAGAGGCCAGGCCGCGTCGTTTTCGACCGAAATCACCTTGAGGCCGGGATAACGGTCGAACAGGCCTTCGAAGATCATCTCGGCGACGGCATACATGGTGGGCGTGAAGCCCAGTGAGAAATCGGCGAAAGCATTGCCGGAGCGCGTGTAGGTGAGCGTGCTGGCCGCGACGTGGAGGCTGATCGGCATGTTGTGCTCTTCGGCGGCGCGCCAGAAGCGCGCGTAATCCGGGTGCGAATAGCCGCGCTCCGCCTCTCCGTCGATCGACACCATGGCCGCGCGCATGCCGAGCTTTGCGCAGCGTTCCAGTTCGGAAGTTGCAAGCTCCGGGTCGTCCGGCGGGATCATCGCGACGCCGAACAGGCGGTCGGGCGCAACCGCGCAGAATTCGGCGAGCCAGTCGTTGAAGGCGATGAAGCAGGCGCTGCGGAATTCGACGTAGCGCATCGCGTACATCGACAGGCCGAGTGTGGTGTAAAGCACTTCGGCCTCGATGCCTTCCGCATCCATCTCCTTCAGCCTTTCATCTGGCTCGTAGGAGCCAACCGGAACGTCATCCCACAGGCCGTCCATGGTGAAGTACAGGTCGTCGGGATCGGTGTATTTCTTCGCGGTCGCCATCAATCCGATGCCGCCGCGCTCCTTGCCGCCGGAATAGATGCGGTCGCCATGCGGTGTCCGCTTGATTGTCGGGGCCCGGTCGCGAAATTCCTTGGGCAGGCGCGTCGTCCACAGATCGGCAGGCTCGACGATATGGGAGTCGGCAGAGACCAGCCGGAACGGGAGTGGCGACATCGTCTTTACCTTTCTTTCACCACCCGCGTCAGGCGGCTTCGAATTCCTCCACCCTGGCCTTGCCCGGTGTGAATTCTATGGGCAGCCCGCGTATCCCCCAGGTGCCAGGGAACATGCGCCAGCCCGGTTCTCCCGCCAGCTTCGGGTTCTTCATCCGCTGGGCGATCTGGTGGATCGCCTCCTGCAGTTGCGCGCGGGCGATGTACTGGCCGAGGCACATATGCTTGCCGAGTGCGAAGGCGATGTGCCGCCGCTCCGGTTCGATCGGGCGATCGGGATCGAAGGTCTGCGCGTCGGGATAGGTGACCGGGTCGCGCCCGGAAATGGAGAGCGGGAAGAACAGCATCGTGTCCTTGGGAAAACGGACTCCGCGGAACTCGAAATCGGCATCGGCATAGCGCGCCACCGTGCCCGGATTGAACCAGCGCAACGCTTCCTCGATCACCTTCTTGCAGTAGTCGTAATCCTCGGCACAGCGCTCGTAGATCTCGGGATGATCGAGCAGCGTGTACATCGTGTATGTCAGCACGTTCTTCGAGGTGTCGTAGCCCGCGATGAAGAAGAAGCTGATCAGGTCCTTCAGCTGCTGGTGATCGATATCGCCTTCGTCGCTGGTCTTGATCAGCAGGTCGAGCAGGTCGTCATCGCCGCCGTGGTCGGGATTGGCGCGGCGCTTCTCGATGATGTCTTCAACATATTGCTCGATCCGCACCATGCCTTCGTTGATGCGCGGGAACAGGTCGAGCTGGTAACTGTGCGCCAGGCCGATGACTTCGAGGTCGTCGACCATGCCCTGGATATCCTCGTGCGGCGCGCCGACCAGCGAGAACATGACCGAGATCGGGAAGTGCGACGCGAAATGTTCGAAGTCGATCGACTGCTGCGGCACCCATTCGTCGAGCAGGCGGCCGATCTGATCGCGCATTACCGGCCGCAGCTGGTTGGCGAAGCGCGGTGTGAACTTGGCGGCGAATGTATTGCGCAGCAGCCGGTGCTCCGTCTCGGGCAGCGAGATCATCTGCTCCCCGGTGAAACGGCCCCAGGGCGTTCCTTGCTGGCCAAGCTCGTCTACGACATCGGCGTAGGGCGGACGCAGCTTGCTTTCGTCGGCGAACAGTTCGCGCATCGCATCGTAGGAATGGATGACGTAACCATACTCGTCCCACTTGGCGAGCCAGGGGTGGGCAGCGCGCGCCTTCTCGAATTCCGGCCAGGGATCCTCGCCCATCGCCGGATCGCTCATCGGCAGGTGATACATTTCGACATCGTTGACGTTCTGCACGGCCTGAAGTCCTCTTGGGTAGTCAGTCTTATGAGACGAAAAGTATCATACGAAGTGGCACATGCAAGCGCGAGCGGCTCTATGTTCCATTGCCGGTCAGTCCAACAGCCCGCGTTCCCTTAGGTCCGACTCAAGCCGCCCCGCATCGGAGAAGTGGTGCACATGCCAGCCGAGTGCCGTCGCCGAAGCGATATTGGCGGGGTTGTCGTCGATGAACAGCATCTCGCCCGGCTTTCGGTAGAAGCGCCGTGCAGCCAGCTCGAAGATCGCCGGATCGGGCTTGATGATCCGCTCCACGCCGGAGACGACGATATCCGCGAACAGCTCCAGCATCGGCTCCGTCGGACGAAACTGGTCCCAGAATTCCGCGCCGAAATTGGTGATGGCGAACAGCGGCACGTCGCGCGCCGCCAGAGCCTCGACCAGTTCTGGCATGCCCGCGACGGGGCCGGGAATCGTCTCCGAATAACGCGTGGCGTAGGCGTCGATCAGGTTCGCATGTCCGGGGAACTGCAGCTTGCGCTCGGCGATGCGCGCGGCAAGGTCGACACCGCTGTCGTGGACGAAGTGCCATTGCTCGGTGACGACATGGGCGAGGAACCAGTCCAGTTCCTCCCGATCTTCGATCAACTTTTCAAACAGGCAGCGCATGTCCCAGCGGACAAGCACTTGCCCGACATCGAAGACGACTGCTGAAACAGATGTATTCAAGCCCATTGCCTCGATTGAGGCGCCGGCCGGGCGGAAAATCAGCCCTGGCGCGCCTTGAAGCGGCGGTTGGTCTTGTTGATCACATAGGTGCGGCCACGGCGGCGGATGACGCGGTTGTCGCGGTGGCGGCCCTTCAGCGACTTAAGGCTGTTGCGGATCTTCATGGTTGGTCTCGTCTGCAAGCTCAATCAGGCGGTATGCTGACCGCCGGAAATTCGAAGCCGCGCCGTTAAGCGGCGGGGCGCTGGAAGTCAAGCGTCGGGGCGTATTTCGGAGAGTTTCCTTTCCCACTGCAGCGCATGGTTTACGATCGTGTCGAGATCGTCGTAGCGCGGCACCCAGGGCAGGGTTTGCCGGATCAGGCTGTTGTTCGAAATCAGCGATGCGGGATCGCCGGCGCGCCGGCCCTCCATTTGCCGTTCGATCGTCATGTTGGTCACCCGGTCGACCGAATCGAGCACCTCGAGGACCGAGAATCCGCGACCATAGCCGCAGTTCATGGTCAGCGAGCGCTGCGGTTCGGCGATGAGCGCTTCGAGCGCGAGGACATGGGCCGCGGCAAGGTCGGAGACGTGGATGTAGTCGCGAACGCCGGTGCCGTCGGGCGTATCGAAATCCGTGCCGAACACCGCGACATGGCCGCGCTTGCCGAGCGCTGCCTCGACGGCGACCTTGATGAGATGCGTGGCTCCTGCCGTCGACTGGCCGGTGCGGCCTGCAGGATCGGCGCCAGCGACATTGAAATAGCGCAGTGCGCAATAGTTGAGATCGTGAGCACGGGCGACATCGGCCAGCATGTGCTCGGTCATCAGCTTGGACATGCCGTATGGGTTGATCGGTCGCTGTGGCGTGCTCTCGGTCACAGGTGAAACCTCTGGTGTGCCATAGGTCGCAGCGGTGGAGCTGAAGATGAAATGAGGCACGGCTGCCGCAATGGCTGCTGCAATCAGCGCGCGGCTCTTGGCTGTGTTGTTGTGGTAATATTTGAGCGGGTCCTCGACCGATTCCGGCACCACCACCGATCCGGCGAAATGCATGATCGCGCCAGTGCCCTGTTCCGCGAAGATTCTCGCGAGGAGTCCGGCGTCCTCGATATCGCCCTCGTAGAAGGGAACGCCTTCCGGCACGGCAAAGCGGAAGCCGGTGACGAGGTTGTCAATCACCGCGACCGGCCAGCCGGCATCGGCGAGCGCAAGCACCGCATGGCTGCCGATATAGCCGGCGCCGCCGGTGACCAGGACAGAGAGTTTCTCGATCATCGCATTCTTCGTTATACTTAAGTGGCAAAAAAGCGATTAATCCATGAGCAAGGGGCGGGCGCCCACAAGAGAGTGGTCGGATTTTCGTCTGACCGGAAGGAAAACCAGATGAAACGATCTTTCGCCATCGCCCCCATGCTTTGCCTCGCGGCTCTGTCCGCCTGCGTTGCGCCTGTCGGGCCGGTCGAGGTCACCCGCTTCCACCTGCCGGATAACGCCCAGCTCGGCTCCGGGACGATCGCGGTCGACCCGGCCGAGGGCATGGACGGCTCAAGCCTGGAATTCCGCGCCTATGCATCCGCCGTGCAGCGTGAGCTGGCTCGCATCGGCTACTCGCAGATGCCGTTCGAATCGGCGGATAGCAAACAGGTTGCGGTGCTTTCGGTGGAGCGCCGCTCGTTCCAGCCCGGGCGCAGCCGGAGCCCGGTCAGCATCGGGCTCGGCGGCAGCACCGGAAGCTACCATTCCGGAGTCGGTCTCGGCATCGGCTTCGATCTTTCTGGACCGCCCGCCGAACAGGTCGAAACCCGCATGTCGGTGATGATCCGCGATCGCGAAAGCGGCAACACGCTGTGGGAAGGCCGCGCATCCTTTGCCGTCAAGTCGAGTTCGCCGCTCGCCGAAACCCACCTCGGCGCGGCAAAGATGGCGGAAGCGCTGTTTCAGGACTTTCCCGGAAATTCAGGCGAGACTATCCTCGTCAAATGAATCCCATTCAGATCACGTCGCAGTTCGATTCCGGCAATATCGAAGTTCTGGCCATCGATGGCACCGAAGCCAGGCTCGCCATCCGCAGGGACAATGAATCCGAATTCTTCCAGTGGTTCCACTTCCGCGTGGCGGGGGGCAGGGGCCGCGAGCTGGTGCTCCACCTCACCGGGCTCAACCAGGCAGCCTATCCGCGCGGCTGGCCGGGTTACCGTGCCTGCGTTTCGGAAGACCGGCAGACCTGGAACCGGACCGCCACGCACTGGACCGAGGGAAGGGACGGCGGCACGCT
>CAYPFE010000028.1:0-13132 GCA_964409895.1 uncultured Novosphingobium sp. | reverse complement strand
GATGGGTGTGCCAGGGGATTTCGCCGCCTGCCGAGATATCGCGGGTGACGACATGGACGACCTGTGCGGCATCGCCCTGCGGGACGTCGAAGGCGAGTTCCATGCCCGGCTTAGGCGTGGGTTCAGGCGTCTTGACTTCAGACTGTTTGCAGGAGGCGAGCAGGGCCGCTGCCAGCATTGCCACCCCGGCCATTGTCCTGCCGCTCATTTCACATTCTCCCTTACCTGCCCCGTCCCTTCGGCCAGCGTCATTTCGTACTGGTCGGAATGGACGCCGCCATCGGTCGGATACATGTCGTTATAGCCGATCTCCGCGATCGAGACACGCTGCAGCGTGCGCGCCGCGCTGCCGACATCGCCGCGCGCGTGCTGGACGGTCTCGTTGTCCCAAACCAACAGGTCGCCGACTTCCCAGCGATGCTCGTAGGTCTCGCCTTCGGCATAGAGCACGGCGAACAGCGCTTCGAGCAGTTCATCGCTCTCATCCTGCTGCAGGCCGGTGATGCAATCAGTGAGGTCCTCGCTGACGAACACATAGGGCTTGGCCGTAACGCGCTGGCGGCGAACAACTGCATGGACCGCGCAGACATCTCCGGGCTCGAGGTCGGCAAGCCGGTTGCGCTGGTCGAACACCTTCTGCTTCACATGCAGCGCGTTGCGGCCCTCGATCCGGGCGCGCAACGCCTGAGGCAGCCTGTCCCAGCCGCGCAAGCCGCTGGCGAAGTGCGTTGAGGTGGTTCCCGGTTCCGCCTCAAGTGCATGGAGCGACCCGCCGATATAAGGCCGCGGCAGGTAGGGCAGGTCATGATGCCACAACAGCTGCTGGGCGCCGAGAAAGCCGTCGGGCCGCGTGTTGGAAACCAGCATGTTCTCCCACGGATTGTCGAGCACCGGCCCGAAGATACGGCAAACCTCCATCTGCCGTTCCATGCTCATCGGCTCCAGCCGTTTGAATACGACAAGGCCCTGCTCGTTGAACTGGCGGCGCAATTCGGCGTTACCCGCCTCGGTGGGGCGCAAGATCAAATCGGGATCGGCCTCGGCGCCGAAGGGCATGAGCGTGCGAATCATCATGTCTGTGCCCATGAAGTCCTCTCCAGTGCCCAGCATAGCATGAAAAAGGCCGGGACGGTCTCCCCTCCCAGCCCTTTCGAATTCGTCTCTTGGGTCTAACTCAAACCCCAGCGACGTCCGCCGTATCGATCTTCAGGCCCGGCCCCATCGAGGACGAGACCGCGATCTTCCTGACGTATTTGCCCTTAGCACCCGAAGGCTTGGCCTTGGCAATAGCATCGACGAATGCGTCGAAATTGGCGCGGATCTGCTCGTCCGAAAAGCTCAACTTGCCGATGCGCGAATGGACGATGCCCGCCTTTTCGACCCGGAATTCGACCTGGCCGCCCTTGGCGTCCTCGATCGCTTTCTTGACGTCGGGAGTGACCGTGCCGAGCTTGGGGTTCGGCATCAGCCCCTTGGGGCCGAGCAACTTGCCGAGCCGTCCGACGACACCCATCATGTCGGGCGTGGCAATGACGCGGTCGTAATCGAGATTGCCGGCCTGCATGTCTTCCATCAGGTCTTCGGCACCCACCTTGTCGGCGCCCGCGGCAGTCGCTTCGTCGGCCTTGTCACCCTTGGCGAAGACGGCGACGCGCATTTCCTTGCCGGTGCCGGACGGCAGCGACACCATGCCGCGCACCATCTGGTCGGCATGACGCGGGTCGACGCCGAGGGTCATCGCGATCTCGACGGTTTCGTCGAATTTGGCAGACGCCAGCTCGCGCATCGTCTTGATCGCCTCGTCGACGCCGTAGAGCTTCTGGTTGTCGCCCAGCTTCTCGGCCAGCGCCTTCTGCTTCTTGGTCAGCTTTGCCATGTCGTCAGCCCTCCACCACGTCGAGGCCCATTGAGCGGGCAGAACCTTCGATGATCTTGGTCGCCGCCTCGATATCGTTAGCGTTCAGATCCTTCATCTTCTGCTCGGCGATTTCGGCGAGCGCGGAGCGCTTGATGGTTCCGGCAGAAATCTTCCCGGGCTCCTTCGAACCAGACTTGAGCTTAGCCGCCTTCTTGATCAGGAAGCTTGCCGGCGGGGTCTTGGTGGTGAAGCTGAAGCTGCGATCCGCATAGACCGTGATGGTCGTGGGGATCGGCATGCCTTTTTCGAGGCTGTCGGTCGCAGCGTTGAACGCCTTGCAGAATTCCATAATGTTGACACCGCGCTGGCCCAGCGCCGGACCGATTGGCGGCGATGGGTTGGCGATGCCGGCAGGCACCTGCAGCTTGATATAACCCGATATCTTCTTGGCCATGAGGCCACTCCTTTCACACTGTCGGACCGCAAGATACAGTCCTCATGTTAAGCGGTGCAAACGGCAGGCCCGGAGACCACCTCCCGCATGGGTTTCCGGTCTAAAAGGTCCGGAAGCGCGCGCGGATAGCGGGACCAGAGCGCAAAAGCAATGAATAAACCCGCTCAGCTCGCCAGTTCGACCTGTTCGAAATCCAGTTCCACAGGCGTCGCGCGGCCGAAGATCGAGACCGAGACCTTGACGCGGTTCTTGTCGAAATCGAGCTCCTCGACGGTGCCGTTGAAGCTGGCGAAGGGGCCGTCGAGCACCTTGACCGAATCGCCGATCTCGTAATCGATGGTGATCTCGCGGCGCGGCGCGGCGGCGGCTTCCTCCGCGGCACCGAAGTAACGCGCGGCTTCCGCCTCGCTGATCGGCTGCGGTTTGCCGCTCGCACCCAGGAAGCCCGACACCTTCGGCGTGTTCTTGATCAGGTGGTAGACATCGTCGTTCATCGCGAGCTTGGCGAGCACATAGCCGGGCATGGTCTTGCGTTCGACCTGCACCTTCTTGCCGCGCTTGATCTCTGTCACCGTCTCGGCAGGCACCTGCACCTCCTCGACCAACTGCGAGAGCCCCATGCGCTCTGCCTCAGAGACGATGGAATCGCGGACCTTGTTTTCAAAGCCGGAATAGGCGTGGATGATGTACCAGCGGGCCATTGTTCTCTTTCATTCAGGAAAGGCAGGAGTTCAGATCAGCGTGAGCAGCCAGCGCACCAGGGAGCCGAACAGCGAGTCGATCCCCATGAAGAACAGCGCAAGGATCAGCATCATGATCGCCACGAAAATCGCGGTGGTCACGGTTTCCTGACGCGTCGGCCAGACGATTTTGCGGGCTTCCGCCTGCACTTGGCGCATGAATTCGCCGGGACTTGTCTTGGCCATGGCTGTGCTCTTGCCTTCTCGTAATTTGCATCGCCGCTTCCGCCTAGGGGACATCGCCGCCCCGGTCGGGACCGGGAGGGGCTTCTGGGTTCCTCTTGTCGGAAGTCGGCCTGCGATTTAGCGGGCGGGTGGCCGTTTTGCAAGCCGTGCGAGCAGGCTGGTGGGCGAGCGGTAAAGCACCTCGGCGCCGTCGGGCAGTTTCGCTACCGGGTTTGCGCCGAAATACCACAGGTAATCGGCCTGTGCCGCAGGAGGATGGCTCGACAGATCGACTGCTTCGCCGGGTAACACCGCCACGCGCTGCGAGGGATCGGCGAATTCCGGACCGGCGCCCTTCACGCTCAGCATATGCACGCCCGGCAGTGAGAAATGCGTGTTGACCAGCGCATCGCGATGGACCGTCGCATAGCTCGGGGCATGTTCTGTGCTGTCCGGCCCCCATCGCCCTGTGAAATAGGCCGAAGCCCCAGCAACCCGCGCGCCTTCGGGCATGAACTCGAGAGCCGCGAGATCGCGTTCCAGCCGCTGCGAATCCTCCTGCCAGCCCAGGCTGGTAACGCCCAGCCGCAGCAGGAACAGGGCGGGCGCCAGCCACAGCACCCAGCGCGGCAATTTGGCATCGATCGCCATGCAGCCGAGCATGAGTGCCACGGGTACAAGCCGCAGGTCGGCGAAATCCCCGCCGCCGAAATGGCGCGGCATGACAAGCGTGAGCACCCCCACGATCAGTGCTGCCCAGCCAAGCCGCCCGTCAATCCAGCGGCGCTGCAGCGCAATCCCGATAACGCCAAGCAGCGCAAGCACGCTCAGCATGTCGAGCGCCGGCCAGCGATCGGCCAGCGCCTTCAGCCAGATCGCGAATTTGTAAGCCCCCACACCGGTGCCGTAATCCAGGCTGGAACCGACGCCCGGCTGGAGGACAATTGCGGCAAACGGCAGGAACAGCGGCCAGGGTGCCAGCAGGCTCGCCACGGACTTGCGGCGATGCCACTCGTATCCGAACAACAGCACGCCGAGCACGCCCCAGCCAGCGCTGTGGCACAGGAACACCGCCAGCCCAACCGGTACGAACAGCGCCGCGCGCCAACCGCGCCCCTCCAGCTTCACCCAGGCCGCGAAGGCGAACAGCGCCAGGACCAGCGCCAGCGAGAAATTCGAAAACCCCATCAGCATGGCGGGAGACCACACCAGCGCCAAGGCCAGGAACGACCCGGCGCCGATCCGCCGCCGCAGCACCCATTCGACGCTGAGGATCGCCAGCCCCGTCAGCACCGGCAGCAGCAGCGCGATCAGCCATGCCGCGCGCTCCACGCCCAGCAGCGCGCCAAGCGGCCACATCAGCATGTCTACGCCGAGGTTGCCGGTCCACGCCCACTGGAAGTCGTAATACTGGCTAAGGAACGGACTGCCCGCCCGCTCCATCATCACGTGATAGCGCGCCAGATGCGATGGATAGTCCGCCTGCTGCGGATGCACTGCGAACAGGAACGGAAGCGCGGACAGCAGGGCCATCGCCAGTCCTGGCCACAGCATGCCGCGCCCGGATGATGCCTCGTGCCTGCCCGCCATCGACTGCGCTATTCCGTCCCTTGCTGCACCGCCCCGGCATTAGCCGCCGTCCACCATCAAGGGCAACTAACGATCTGCGGCACTTTTGGTGCAAATCGGAGACGTGCTGTTTCTTATCCTCGAAATGCGGTGCGGAGTTATGGGATTTGCACATGTGTCTCCGTCATTCATTTGAGGGGGCCACGCGAAGTGACGCGGGTGACAGGTGTCACCCATGTGTCACCCGGCCCAACCATATGGAATTCCCGGATAAAGCCGCAACAGGGTGACAGATTTCGGTTTTTGGGAGCCGGTCTGGCCGTGGTGTATGGAGGAGTGCGCGCGCGCCAGTCCCGGCTGCAGGGGCGGTGACGGACGGCGAGAAAGAGCCGGCGCGAATATAGCGTGGCCTGGCGATGTAGGAAAATCGTCTCTCACGGGAGACCTGCCATTGCGTATCCCCGTTCAACAGTGCGATCAGGGGAGGAGTTTGGGGGATAACCGAGGCGTCACCGTAATTCCGATAAGGAGGAGGAAATATGCGTAATTTCATGATCCTGGCAGCGACGTTTGCACTGGCAGCCTGCGGTAACGGAGCCGATGGCGATGCCACATCCGATACCGCAGAACCTGCCGCCGAGGCAGATGCGGGCGGCTTTACCTGGTCGCAGTACCTGTCCCCGACCGGCGACGGCTATCCGGCGGCGGGCGATCCCTGCCGCGTGCTTGAGGTGACATCCACGATTGCGGAATATGCGGTGGACGGCACGATCCTCGTCGGCTGCCCGACAGAGGAGCAAGGCAAGGCGATCGGCGGAGAATCTGTGGTCGTCGTCGACGGAGCGTACATCCGGAGGATCGAATTACAGTGATGTGGCAGCAAACGGACAAAGGCTGCAAGAGCCCGGTGTACTGTCAGCGCAACAACAGCGCGATACGGTGATGGGGGCCAGTAGTCAGGCGGACAAACATCAGGGCCAGTGGATCAACCACCACACCAACAGGCCGAAGACATGACCGCACCCGGATACCGCCACACTACCGCAACTTCACCCTTGATCGCAGGGCGCCGTCCAGACATGACACTTTACTTAACCCCTAAACTTCGTGCCATGTCGCAAGGTTGAACGGGGACACGGAATACCGTGTCCCCGAAATGGACCACCTACTCCCCCGCCACCGGCACCAGCCCGTAGGGCTGCTGTTCCTCCGCCCAGATGTCCTTCCGCGCTGCGCGGGTCTCCGCGACCCGGTCCCAGTAGCTGTCGGTCTTGGCGCGGAAATGGGTGTCGTAGTCCGGGGACTCGCGGATTTCGAGGAACTCCACGCCCTCGTCCAGCGGCGTCACCGTATAGGGCGCGCCGCCGGGGATGTGGACGCCGTCGCCTTTTTCCAGAACCTCGCTGCCGACCTTCATGGCGCCTGCAATGACGAGGTAATAGCAATTGGTGTCGTGGCTATGGATCGGCAGCGGGTAGCCGCTCTTGAACCAGACATAGCTGACATGCATGCCCGGCGAGGCGAACAGCGTGAGAGCGGCGGCGCCATTGGTGTTGTCGCGCATCTGCGCCATGCCGCGCAGGATCGCGGGGTGGAGTTCGAATGCGGGATCGTCGGCGCCGCGCTGCTTGCGGCCGGTGTGGGCGACGGCGTCACCGGCGCGAGTGAAGGTGAAGCCGGGAGCGTTGGTTTCTTCAGCCAGGACTTCGGCACTTTCGGTTTCCAGGGACATTGGTTGTTCCTTCAATTTGGGGAGGCCGGGCGAACAATGCGGATCATCTGCTGCAAGCTCCGTCTGTCCTGAGCTTGTCGAGGGGCTGTTCTTCACTTCCAGTGCTGTGCCTGAAGAAAAGGACGGTGCTTCGACAGGCTCAGCACGAACGGGTTTGGATGGGAGGGCAAATTGGCTCCCTCAATTCAGCCCATAGAACCGCATCGCGTTGTCGTGAACGATGGGCTTGATGTCTTCCTCTGGCACGCCGTCGAACTGCCAGTCCATGGTCTCGCGCGATTGCGGCCAGGTGGTTTCGGAATGGGGGTAGTCGGTCGACCACATCATGTTGCGGCCTCCCGGCAGGTGGCGGTTGCCGATGCCGACGGGGTCGCGGATGAAGCTCGTATAGATGTTGCGGTCGAAATATTCGCTCGGTTTCATCGCCAGTTCGAGCTGCAGCCAGTGGCGCTGGTTGTCGTAAATGTTGTCCATATATTCCGCGACGAAGGCGACCCAGCCTGAGCCGCTCTCGATCGCGCCGAAGCGTAAGGCAGGGAAGCGGTCGAACACGCCGCCGAACACCAGGATCGCCAACGGCTCGGCCATGCACAGCTTGCTCATCACCATGTTGGGCAGGAACTTGAACTGCCCTGGCCGGGCCATGCGCGCGCCGAGGTGGATGGTGACGGCCATGTCGTGGTCGCAGCATACCTTCCAGAACGGGTCGAATTCCTCGCTGTCGTATTGCCGCTCGCCATCGGGGTCGCCGGTGAGCGCCAGAACCTGCGCGCCGAAGCCCCCTTGCGTGATCGCGCCCGATTGCGGGAAGGCGGGGATGTTGATCGCCTTGAGGCCGCGCTGGGCCGCGTCGTTAACCATGGCGATGGAATGGTCGACATCCTGCATCGGCAGGTAGGCCGCGCCGACCAGCCGCTTGGGATTGAAACTGCAGAAATCGGCGAGCCAGTGGTTGTAGGCATCGAAGCTCGCCAAGTAGAGATCGTTGTCCGCCGTCCCCAGAGGACCGCCGCCATACATCACCGCGGTCTGCACCCCGTCTTTGTCCATGTCGGCAAGCCGCCCTTCCGGCTCCCAGTTGCCCGAGCGAAGCAGATCCATCTTGCCGACGGGCTTGAAGTCCTTGCCCTGACCGGAAGTCGCCGACTGCAGGTTGAGGGGCTTGCGATTGCCTTCGAACTCCATCCAGTCGTGCTTGTCGTTCGGCCCGCCGGGAACGAATTTGGGCCCGCGCCCGGCGAAGGCCTTGGGCAGGTAATCGTCCCAGAAGGTCGGGACCGGATTGACGTGCGCGTCGGCGTCGATGAGCGGCGCCGAGATTGTGACTGGCATTGTCCTCTCCCGCTGGCCTTACTTCACCGGCGCTTCCGGCGTTTTGGCCCAGTTCTTCTCGGTGACCGAGCCGGTTTCGACCTGACGGATGCCTTCCTTCAGGCTGTTGGCGATGCCGGTCTTGCCCCATTTCTGCAGCTCGGGGATGACGTATTTGCCAAGCAGTTCGATCGATTTCATGATCGAATCGTGCGGCAGATAGCCGAAGTTGAGGTAGCACAGCAGTTGGTCGACGCCGATCTCGTCGTAGCGGGCGAGCTTTTTGAGACACTCGTCAGGCGTGCCGACCACCACCATGTCCTCGCGGTCGAACTCGGTGATGTCGAATTCGCCGCGCGCCTGTGCTTCCATCAGCGGGAAGGCCTGCGCCTTCTGCTCGTCGGTGAGGTGGGCCATTTCCCATTTGAGGTGGAATTCGGCGAGGCCCTTGTACCACCACCACATCGAATCCCAGAGGCGATTGGTGCCGAAATTGTCGCGGCTCTCGGTGCAATGCACCAGCGTGTAGACGCCAACCTTGTTGGTGTGGACGCTGGTCAGCGGCACGGCCGTTTCCTGCGCCTTGCGGTAGGTGTCGATGATCTCCTTGAGGCGCGAGAGCGGCTGCATGATCGAGAAGCACAAGAGCCCGCAGCCGTTCTCTCCGGCCATGGTCGCGCTGGATTCGCTCGACGCCGCCATCCAGGCCGGCGGGTGCGGATACTGGTAGGGCTTTGGCGTGACCATGCGCGCGGGGAAATCGAGATATTCGGAGTGCTCCTCGTAAATCTCCTGCTCCCACATGCCGACCACGGACCGCGCGGCGGCCTTGAGCTTCTCCTTGCTCGACGCAATGTCGACCCCGAAGGCGAGCTGTTCCATCGGCGTGGAGCGGCCCATGCCCCACACCGCGCGGCCCTGCGACAGCACGTCGACCGTCGCCACCTTCTCGGCGACGCGGGCCGGGTGGATGAACTCATGCGGCATCAGCGCGACGCCGAAGCCCATCTTGATGCGTTCTGTGATCTGCGAGAGAGCGCCCAGCACGACCTCGTTGCAGGGCATGTGGCTGCGGTTCTCGCGGAAGTGGTGCTCGACCAGCCAGACCGTGTCGAAGCCCATCTTGTCGGCCAGCACGATCTGTTCGATGTTTTCCCGATAGGCCTGGCGCTCGGCGGTGCGTTGCCCCCAAGGGTGCTCGCCAGCCCAGGGTTGGGGGCAATCGAATTCGTATAGAAGTCCCAGTTCCATCATCCACTCCCGTTGTTTCGTTTCGAGTCGGGATTATCGGAAAGAATCGGCGGGGTGCAAAGCTTTTCGTCGGTTGGACGGCAAATTCGTCATTTCGAATGATATTGCTTCAATCCAAGCGCGCCCCTCGTCTCGTCGCTGACACCCCCGGGTCCCAGATCGTCCTCAGGCGTCGGGACGAAACTCGCGTGGCCGTATGGCGTGACGACCGGGATCTCGTGGTCCGCAAGTTCGCGCGGCCAGTCCTTGCGGGCCATCGCGGCGTCGATCGCGGGCGCAAGACGCTGCGCCTTCAGTTTCTCGCGCCGGTGCTCGCGGTCCTGGAATTCGGGCATGATCTCGCGCGCGAAGAGCTCGACCGATTCGCAATTCTGGTCGTAGGGCAGCCGGCCGCCCTGATGCATCAGCATGACCTGATCCACGCCTGCCTCTTCCAGCGCGCGGATATGGGCGCGCACTTCCTCGACCGAGCCGATCGTGGCGGTAGGGTTGTCCGCGCCCATCGGCGGGATCGAGTCGCGAACCGCTTCGAATGCCTTCCACGAATCGCCGCGACCCGGCGTTACTTCGCCGTCGAGATAGTACTGGCCGATCGAGAATCCGAAGAAGCGCAGATGCTTGCCGCGTTCGTGGGCGGTGTCGTGATCCCGATGGACGTGCAATTGGGAAAGCACCGCGATGTTCGGATTGACAGCATGGCCAATGGGCACGCATTCGCTCTCGAAGATACGGTAATAGGCGTCGACCGCGCGTTTCGCCCCGGCGCCGCTCAGCGCGTTGAAGCCGAGGCAGCCCATGCCGTGGCGCGCGGCAAGGTCCGGCTTTCCGGCGACCCATAGCGGCGGGTGGGGCCGCTGGGCAGGCTTGGGGACGAGGTTGCGGCAGGGCATCGTGAAGAATGCCCCCTCGTGGCCCGGATAGGGCGTCATCGCCAGCATGTTGGCGATTTCGCGAGTGGCTTCTTCCCATGCTTGCCGCTTGGTCGAAGGATCGACGCCGAAGGCCTCCAGTTCGATCCGCGACGCGGATTCGCCAGTGCCGAACTCGACACGCCCGTTCGATATCTGATCAAGCGTGGCGATATGCTCGGCGAGGCGGGCCGGATGGGCGAATTGCGGCGGCGTCACGGCGATGCCGTGGCCGATGCGGATGCGGCTGGTGAGGGCGGCTGCCGCAGCCAGCCAGGTTCCGGGGGCCGAGGACAGCGAGTGATCGTCCATGAAATGATGTTCGACGCTCCAGATGCAGTCGAACCCGAGATTTTCGGCCAGCTGGACGTGCTCAAGCGTCTCGCGGAACAGCCGGTTGATGCCGCCTTCCTCCCAGGGCGTGGGGAGCTGGAGCTCGTAGAACATGCCGAATTTCATGGGTCGCGCTCCAGTCTCAGACGAAAGTGACGCCCGGATACTGCCCGAGGATGATGCTTTCCATGTCGCCGTAGCCGGTGTTCTCGCCTTCGCTGATCCGGATCGGGCGGTCGCGGATCTGCCAGCGGTAGTTTTCGGCCTTCTCCGGATTGTTGACGTCGTCGACGCATTCGCCGTCGAGGAAGTCCTCGCCCTTGAAGCTGCCGTGCAGCGCGCCCTTCCACTCGCCGTACATGCCGGGCAGCAGGCGGAACCCCATTTCCGGGTTGATCGCCTCAATGGTGAAGACGCGCTCTGCCGTGGACTTGCCTGGGCCTGCGAGGATCGCGGTGATCGTGCCGGACATCGCGCCCTTGTCCTGCTCGCGATAGGCGATCTGGGGATAGAGATGCAGGATCGGCGTCTGGCTGCCGTCGCCCTCGTTGATCGAGCCGGTGAAGAACTCTGGCGGGCCGTCGCCGCCGAAATCGCGGAAATACCAGGCGACGTCGTAAAGCGACCCGTCTGGCCGCGCGATCTGCGAGACGACCCAGTTGAAATGATAGGCGCCGCTCGCCTTGCTGCCCCCGGTCGCGCCGACATGGCCGGGTACGAGGTCGTCGGGGTCCTTGCCGACATGCTCGCGCACGCCCCAGCTATGATCGCGGAAGCCGAACCATTCCTCGGGGCGCACCTCGTGCCGCGCGCCATCGATATCGATCCAGCCGGAAATGGTGCCCGCCTGATGATAGCGGATGACGTCCGAAGCAGTGCGTCCGCTGGCGATCACGAGATCGCGGTTCTCGAAGAAGGCGGGCATCGCGGCGATGAAGGTGAGGTCGAAGGCGATCGGCTGGGCCTCGTTCGCCGCACAGGTAATCCTGATGCGCTGGAACGGTTCGAGCACTTCATAGGCAAGCGGCCCGGCGGCGGTTTCCTCCAGGCGCGGGTGCAGCACCCGGCTCGCCCGGACGGTGCGTTGCTGCGTGCCGATTTGCACGCCAGCGAAGCCGTCGAGGATGTTGCGGTTGGTGTATTTGCCAAGGCCGAAACTTGCCTGCAGCGAACCGTCCTTCTTCGCCAGCATGAACCACACCTTCTCTGTCCAGGCGCGGTCCGCCGATCCCACCACCGCGTGAGTGTTGACGATCTGGTGGTTGAGAAACTCGTCCGCGTCGGTGAGCGGGCCGATTGTCGGGATCATGCCGGTGTCTCCAAGTGTCAGAACCCGCCGCCGTCCAGCATCGCTGCCATGACGCCGAGGAAGTAGTCGAAATTCTTTGCGAACAGCTCGAGCTTCGGGTCCTGGCTGCGGCCTGAGACCCACATGTCGACGCCTTCCGCCATGATCGCGGTGATCTTCCCGATCTGCGCGACTTCGTGCCAGAACACGCCTTCAGCCGACCGGCCAGAGACCTGTTCCCACTGCCGGATCACTTCGTCGCGGGTGTACATGCTGGGCTGGCGTTGCGGCGTGGTCGCGCCGTGGTACTCGCTCTCGAAACCGTAGAGCATGTAGCCGAGGTCGGAGAGCGGCTCGCCGTTCAAGGCCATTTCCCAGTCGAGTACGGCGCTGATGCGCTCATCGTGCCACATCAGGTTGGAGAGCTTGGTATCGCCATGGACTACGGCGGGCGGTCCGCTGGCGGGTGCGGGCTGGCAGAGCAAGCGGTCGTAGAGCCCGACCAGCGGTTCGCAATTGGCCTTGCGCGCGAATTCCCGCCAGACCTTCGCGTCCTGTTCGGGCGTGACCGCTTCGCCGAGGCAGGCGAGGGGCGCCAGCTTCGCAAGCCCTCCGAAAGCCGAGACCCACTGGCGGCAGACATCGGCGCGCAAAGCGTCCGGCCCCTCGGTAAACCAGGGCTGCAACTGCGTGTCGTGGATCGATTCCCCGGCCACGCATTCCATCACGAAGAACGGCACGCCAAGCACTTCCGGATCATCGCAGGTAAGCACGATCTGCGGCACTGGCGGGGCGCCCGGCGCGGAGCCGAGCTCGCTGTAGATTTCCGCCTGGGCGATAACCCCGTGCCCTTCCAGCATCGCCCCGGCGGACGGCGGCAGGCGCAGGATCAGCCCGCAGCCTTCGAGCAGGTAGGTCTCGTTGGAAAAGCCGGTGGTGAGCGGCGTGATCCCGGTGAGCCTGTCACCGGCCGGCAGCAGCGCTCTCAGAACCTCGCAGTCGCGCCTGAAATCGCGCATGGCAGCGTTTCGCCTCTTTCCTCGTTCACACTTGTCCCATGTCCACTGCCGGAAGGCCAGTCGACCGTCAAGAAATTGCACATCATAAGGAGCATTATGCTTGTCGGCCTGAACGGTTTGCCCTAGCGAGGCCACCGGCAATTCGAGAGAACCTACCTGTGAACGACCCGCTGCTGCAGCCCTTCCAGACCCGCAACCTGACCTTCAAGAACCGCATCGTCCACGCGCCGACGACGATGAACATGTCGGACGGCATGGGCTATGCCACTGACAAGACCGTCGGTGTTTACGAGGCACTGGCGGCGGGCGGCTATTCGGCTGTCTGCGTGGGTGCGACCTGCGTGCGCTGGGACGGGCTTATCAACGAACGCATGCTCGGCATCTACGACGACACCTATATCATCAGCCACCGCGAGATGGTGGAGGTGATCCAGCACAACGGCGCGCTGGCTGGCCTCCAGCTGTTCTACGGCGGCCTCATCCCAGGACTTGGCGCAACTTTCC
>CAYPFE010000027.1:0-13343 GCA_964409895.1 uncultured Novosphingobium sp. | reverse complement strand
GGACGCCATGGCCGAGACTTTGCGAGCGCTGGAAATGTACCGCAGCTTTGCCGAGGAGCAGCTGGCGATGCCGGTGATCGCGGGCGAGAAGCCCGAGAACGAGCGTTTTCCGGGCGCGGTATCGACCTACAGCATCGAGGCCATGATGCAGGACGGCAAGGCACTGCAGGCAGGTACCTCGCACTATCTCGGCACCGGCTTCGCCCACGCGGCCGGCATCCAGTACCAGGACAAGGAAGGCGCACAGCAATATTGCCACACGACCAGCTGGGGCGTATCGACCCGGCTGATCGGTGGCGTCATCATGACCCATGGCGACGACGATGGCTTGCGTGTTCCGCCCGCGATTGCGCCGCATCAGGTCGTCATCCTGCCGATGCTGCGCGACAATGACGAGGACGAAGCGCTGCTCGCTTATTGCGAGGAACTTCGCGCAGGTCTTGCTGCACAGAATGCACTCGGCGAGCCGGTCCGCGTGCTGCTCGACAAGCGTCCCGGCAAAGCAACGGGCAAGCGCTGGGGTTGGGTGAAAAAGGGTGTACCGCTGATCCTCGAGATCGGCGGACGCGATGCTGCCGGGGGACAGGTGTCGGTGCTGCGCCGCGACCGGCTGTGGAACGAGAACGGAAAGCCCGATTTCAAGGCGATGGCCAGGGAAGAATTTCTTGCTACCGCGTCAAACGAGCTAGAAGCGCTTCAAAGCGAGCTGTTCGAACAGGCTAGGGCACGGCGTGACGCCAATATCGTTCGAGGCATCGACAGTCTGGACGCCCTCACCGAGTTCTATCGCGACGACAACCGCTATCCGGGATGGGTCGAACTGGGTTGGTCGAAACCGTCCGGTCAGGAACTGCACGATGTCGTCAAACAGCTCAAGGAGCTGAAGCTGACGATACGCAACACACCCATGGAAGGCGAACCCGTTGCCGGCAATTGCATCTTTACTGGCAAGCCCGCAGTCGAAAAGATATTTGTTGCGCGGGCCTATTGATTAGGGGAGCAGCGGAATGGGTAGGGCAATCAAACACGCTCTGGCGAACCTCACCAACTTTTCCGGGCGCGATGCGCGGCAGGCATTCTGGTATTACGTGCTGTTCCTGTTCATCATCAATATCGTCGTCGGACTGTTCATCAGCATCCCGATGATGGTTACAGCCTTCCAGAGTGCGTTCGAAGCAGCGCAATCGGGAATGACAGAGGATGAAGTGGCCGTGCTCATGACCGAGCAGATGTCGGGCCAGATGGGCAGCACGATGTGGGCCTCGCTTGCCCTCAACCTCCTCCTTACATGCCTGATCGCCGCCAGCTTCGTACGTTGCCTCCATGATTCCGATCACTCAGGATGGTGGGCAGTACTGGCTGTCGTGGCGCAGCTTGGTGCGGCTGCCTTCACCATCACCCAGATCGGAAAGATGCAGGAACTCATGGCAGTCACGATGAACCCTCACGACATGGCAGCCTATTTTGAAGGGCAGTCCCAGATGTACGCCTACGGACTGGTGGGCTGGATAGCTCCGATCATTGTCATCGTGTTCGGCATCATGAAGTCGACCGACGGGCCCAACCGCTTTGGCGAGGAGCCATTCACAGCCTGATCCCAAAGGGGCCTTGCCCCGGCCTTGCCCAGTCTCCACAAGGCCGCGATGCCTCGCCCGCCCAAACCATCGCCCGGCCTGCCTTCGCGCCGGCAGATCCTCGATTTCATCGCCCAATCGCCGACGCCTGCGGGCAAGCGAGAGATCGCGCGCGAATTCGGCCTCAAGGGGCAGGAGAAGATCCTGCTCAAGGCTCTGCTGAAGGACATGGCCGAGGAAGGCCTGATCGACGGCAAGAAGACCGCCTTTCATCGCATGGGCGGGCTGCCGAAAGTCACGGTCTTACGCGTTGTCGCAATCGAGGACGGCGAGGCCATCGCCATTCCGGAGAGCTGGAGCCCCGACGATGCCACGCCGCCACCTCGCCTCCGGCTGATCGAAAAGGGCAGGGGCTCCGCGCTCAGGAAAGGCGATCGCGTTCTGGCTCGCACCGAGGAAAGCAAGATGGGCTGGCGCGCTTTCCCGATGAAGAAGCTGCCGGCTCGCGCTGAACAACTGCTGGGCGTGATCGAGCTCGACGGAGCCGGCAAGGCATGGTTGGCGCCCACGGACAGGCGGATTCGCCATTCGGCACCGGTCAGCGACCTCGGGGCTGCAGGAGAAGGTCAACTGGTGCTGGCGGAACCGGCGGGCAGGGGGCCTCGTGCTGGCGTCAAGGTCACCGAAGTGCTCGGCGATCCTCTTGCGCCACGCGCGTTCAGCCTGATCGCGATCCACAAACACGGTATCCCCGACGTCTTTCCAGACGACGCACTGGAAGAGGCTGAATTGGCCGCAAAACTGCTGCTCAGCGAGGAGAAGCGCCAGGACCTACGCGGCCTTCCGATCATTGCCATCGATCCGGCCGACGCGCGCGATCACGACGATGCGATCTGGGCGTCGCCGGATAGGGAAGGCGGCTATGATGCCGTCGTCGCCATCGCCGATGTCAGTTATTATGTGAGGCCAGGTGGCGCTCTCGACCGCGAGGCAAGGAAACGCGGCAACTCGGTCTATTTCCCCGATCGTGTGGTTCCGATGCTGCCCGAAGTACTCTCTGCCAACGTCTGTTCGCTGCGGCAGGACGAAGACCGCGCAGCAATGGTCTGCCATTTCAACATCTCTCGTGAGGGCAAGGTCACCAATACTTGTTTCACGCGGGCCATCGTACGAATCCATCACAACATCGCTTATGAGGACGCTCAAGCGAGGGCAGACGACAATTTCTCGCATGCCCGCGTTGGAATCGAAGCGGCGTTTGGCGCACCTAAACACTCCTTCGGTGAAGCGCGTGACCGCGACACGGCGCTGATGCACTTGTGGGATGCCTGGAAGCTGCTGAACGCGGCGAGGGAAGAGCGCGATCCGCTCGCGCTGGAGTTGCCAGAGCGGCGCGTGGTCCTCGACGATCAGGGAAAGATCACCGAAATCGCGCTTCGCGAGCATCTCGATGCGCACCGCGTTGTCGAGGATTTCATGATCGCGGCTAACGTCGCGGCGGCCAAGGCGCTCGAAAGCAAGGTCACACCGGTGGTCTATCGCCTCCACGAACCACCGACACGTGAGAAGCTGGTCGCGCTCAAGGACTATCTTTCGACATTCGGGAAGAAGCTGGCGCTCGGCCAGGTCATCACGCCGGGCCTGTTCAACCGCATGCTCAAGGACATCTCCGACGAATCCGAAAAGGCGCTGGTCATGGAGGCGGTACTCCGTAGCCAGACACAGGCCTATTACGGGCCGCGCAACCTGGGCCATTTCGGACTGGCGCTGGCAAGCTATGCCCATTTTACCTCGCCGATCCGGCGCTATGCAGACCTTCTGGTACACCGCGCGCTGGTGGATGCCTTCCATCTCCAGCAACCCGCACCCAAAGGCAGGCTTCCGGCAGCTACGGGCCTGTCGGAACAGGATCGCGCGGATCTGACCCGCATCAGCGAAGCGATCAGCGATACCGAGCGACGTGCCATGGCTGCCGAACGCGAAACCATCGACCGCTATGTGGCGGCATGGCTGTCCGCGCGTGTTGGCGAGGTGTTCGAGACGCGGATAACAGGAGTCCAGAAGTTCGGGTTCTTTGCTACCATCATCGGGCTGGGAGGAGACGGGCTGGTTCCGGTTTCTACGTTGGGAGCGGAACGATTTACATATGACGAAAAGGCGCAGGTTCTGGAAGGCGATGAATCCGGAACCCGATACGCGATTGGCGATCGGTTGCGGCTGCGCCTTGCCGAAGCCAATCCGCTTACTGGAGCTTTGAAGTTCGAGCTGGAAGAGGGGGGGGCTGCCCCGGTTGAACCACGCGGAAGGCCGTTGCCTCTAAAGCGCAAGGGCAGGTACCTTGCCGGCAAGCAAGGGCGGCCCGGCAACATTCGTCATCAGGGAAGGTGGCGTTGAACGGATTCAGCTGAGCCGTTCGATATCCTCACTGCTCAGTGAGCCCGGAATAACGAATACAGGGCAAGCCAGCGTGCTAGCGCCCGATCCGGTGAAATGCGCAACGAGCGGCCCCGGGCCGCCCTCGGCAGCCGCTCCCAGAACGAGGGCTGACACTTCGGGATGCTCTTTCAGATATTCCCGCACCACCTTCACCCCGTCACCCTGCCGAACTGAAATCTCCGGCATCTTGGCGCCTTCGGCCATGAGGTTGCCTGCGGCTGCAGTCAGCAGCGTTTCAGCACGCGCCCGCGTTTCCTCTTCAATCGTCGCCTGGACGGCGGCAAAGGCGCTGAACTGCTGCTTGGGGATCAGCGCGACAAGGTGGACGTGGCCATCCGTCTTTGCGGCCCGGCGCGCGGCGAAGCGAAGCGCAACGAGAGCTTCGTCGGTTTCGTCGATGATCACCAGATAGACGCGCATGTTTGCCCCTGCCGAGATCGTCATATCAGCTACAAACCTTCCGCGCGCAAGCTGCTTGCTCTCGCACCTGATTTTGGCCAATGACTGTGCGCATGCCTATCGAGATCAAGATGCCGGCACTGTCTCCGACGATGGAGGAGGGTAAGCTTGCCAAGTGGCTGGTGAAAGAGGGCGATTCGGTCGCATCGGGCGACATCCTTGCCGAAATCGAAACAGACAAGGCGACGATGGAGTTCGAGGCGGTCGACGAAGGCACGATAACCGGCATTTCGGTGCCCGAAGGAACCGAGAATGTGAAAGTCGGGACAGTCATCGCGATATTGCAGGGCGAGGATGAGGACGAGACCGCCACACCAAACCCAGCAGCAGGCGAAATTCTATCTGCACCGAAGGAACCCGCCGAGATTACTACATCGGCAGTACCACAAGATGCGTCAGCGCCGGCCCATGCTCCCGCGCCGCGCATGATCAAATCTAAGGAGGGACGTATCACCGCATCGCCACTCGCCAAGCGCCTCGCCGCTGAAAAGGGCGTCGATCTCGCCTCGCTCAAGGGAAGCGGTCCGGGCGGTCGCATCGTCAAGGCCGATGTCGAGGCCGCCGACGGCGGCACCGCCAAGCCTGCCGAGGCTGCACCGGCCGAAGCTCCTGCACCGGCTCCCACCGAAGCGCCCGCTGCTGCTACCGCCGCCGAAAAGCCGCCCGTCGCCAAGATGGCCGACGAGACCCGCGCGCTGCTGGACGACCGCATCCCGCATTCGGTCCAGCGCACTTCGCAGATGCGCAAGACCATTGCCCGGCGGCTTTCGCAGTCGATGCAGGAAGCGCCGCATATCTACCTCACCGTCGATATCCAGCTCGACCGGCTGCTTGCGATGCGCTCGGAAATGAACGCCGCCCTTGAAAAACAGGGCGTAAAGCTGTCGGTCAACGATCTGCTCATCAAGGCGCTCGGCAAGGCGCTGATGGACGTGCCGGAATGCAACGTTACCTTTGCCGAGAAGGAAACCATCCGCTACGAACGCGCCGATATTTCGGTCGCCGTCAGCATCCCCGGCGGGCTCATCACCCCGATCGTGTCCGATGCCAGTGGCCGCTCGCTGTCATCCATTGCCACGGTGATGAAGGACCTTGCGGCGCGCGCGCAGGAAGGCAAGCTTGAAAGCCACGAATATATTGGCGGCACCGCCAGCCTTTCCAACATGGGGATGATGGGCATCAAGCAGTTCACCGCCGTCATCAACCCGCCGCAATCGACGATCCTCGCCATCGGCGCGGGCGAGAAGCGGCCCTGGGTGATGCCGGACGGCTCGCTAGGCGTCGCCACCGCGATGAGCGCCACAGGCAGCTTCGACCACCGCGCCGTCGATGGTGCGGACGGCGCACGGCTGATGGCGGCGTTCCGGGAGTATGTCGAGAAGCCGCTGGGGATGCTGGCTTAAGGTGTCCCTTCCACCGCGCGATCCCGTCATCCGCATCGTCGCCATGCCGGCGGATGCCAATCCGAATGGCGACATATTTGGCGGCTGGCTGATGAGCTGGATGGATATTGGCGCAGGCACGGTCGCGAAGAAGCGATGCAAGGGACGTTCGGCGACCGTGGCGATGGACGGGATGGTGTTCTACGCGCCGGTTTCAGTGGGAGACGAGGTCTCGGTCTATGGCGAACTGCTGAGGACCGGACGCTCCTCGATGACGATTGCGGTCGAGGCCTGGCGCCGCCGCCGCGACGAGGACGAAGCGGTCAAGGTGACCGAAGCGACGTTCACATTCGTCGCGATTGACGAAGCAGGGCGTCCGCGCCCGATTGATGGATAACGGAGTTTTACACGTGGCAGACACCTATGACCTCATCGTCCTCGGTTCCGGGCCCGGCGGCTATGTCGCGGCGATCAGGGCGGCGCAGCTGGGGCTGAAGACCGCGATTGTCGAGCGCGAGCGGCTGGGGGGTATCTGCCTCAACTGGGGCTGCATCCCGACCAAGGCGCTGCTGCGCTCGGCCGAAGTGTTCCACCAGATGAAACATGCGGCGGACTATGGGCTGGCGGCAGAGAGCATCACGGCCGATCTCGAAGCTATCGTCAAGCGCTCGCGCGGGGTGGCAGACCAGCTCAACAAGGGCGTCACCGGGCTGATGAAGAAGAACAAGATCACGGTCCACATGGGGCAGGGCAAATTCGTCTCGGCCACCAAGCTCTCCGTCACCGGCGAGGACGGCAAGGAAGAGGTGATCGAGGGCAAGCACATCATCATTGCGACCGGTGCCCGCGCGCGCGAGCTGCCCAAGAAGACCGGCAAGGCCGACGGCAAGCGCATCTGGACATATCGCCACGCGATGACGCCCCCGGAAATGCCGACCAAGCTGCTGGTCGTCGGCTCGGGCGCGATCGGGGTGGAATTCGCGAGTTTCTACAACGATCTCGGCGCGGAGGTGACGGTGATCGAAATGCTCGACCGGGTTGTGCCGGTCGAGGACGAGGAGGTGTCGAAATTCCTCGAAAAGGCGCTCAAGAAGCAGGGCATGACGATCATGACCTCGGCCAAGCTCGAAACCATCGAACCGGGCGAGGACAGCGTCAAGGTGGGCATCAAGGACAAGGATGGGAACGTCACCGAAACCGAGTTCAGCCATGTCATCGCCGCCGTCGGCATCCTGCCCAACATCGAAAATATCGGGCTGGAAGACATCAACATCGAGCCGGACGAGCGTTTCCACATCAAGACTGACGACTATGGCCGCACCAATGTCCCGGGCGTCTGGGCGATCGGTGACTGCACCGCCGGCCCCTGGCTGGCGCACAAGGCCAGCCACGAAGGCGTTACCGCTGCTGAAGCAATCGCCAAGGAGCTGGACAACGCCGAGGTTCACCCGCATCCGCTAAACCGCGCCGCTATTCCCGGCTGCACATATTGCCACCCACAGATCGCCAGCGTCGGTCTTACCGAGGCCAAAGCAATGGATGCGGGACACGAGGTCCGCGTCGGCAACTTCCCCTTCATCGGTAACGGCAAGGCCATCGCGCTTGGCGAGCCCGAAGGCTTCGTCAAGACTGTGTTCGATGCCAAGACCGGGGAATTGCTGGGCGCTCACATGATTGGCGCAGAAGTGACCGAGATGATCCAGGGCTTCGTCGTCGGCAAGGTGCTGGAAACCACCGAGGTGGAACTGATGCACACGGTCTTCCCGCATCCGACCGTCAGCGAAGCGATGCACGAATCGGTGCTCGGCGCATACGGCAGGGCGATCCACATTTAGATTTGTATCGGGGTGAGGGGCTTCAGCCCTCTGCCTGCTTCACTATGTGATCGAACACCGCGACATGCAGCGGCTGCGTGAATTCGCAGCCGACAGCATCGCCTTCCTTCCAGATCACGTTTGCGTTCAGGATCTGCAAGCCGGGAATGCGGATACGCACCGCTATTTCCGGTCTGCAGGCCGGAAACGAAGCTATCCTGAAGCCGGTGGTGGAGATGTCTTCCAGGCGCACTTTCACCCAGGGGCGGCTTCCCTGCCTGACTTCGCATGAGATCTCGGCGCGGATACGATTTGCATCCGTACCATCGGAACCTCTGCGGCTCGGAAATTTTTTTTTCCAAGACTTAACTCCTGCGCAGGATCGATTTTGGCGGGAAGATGTTACCAAGGCGTTTACAACTTCGATTCACCGCATGCGGTAAGAAGCGATAGGTAGATTCCGCGATCCGGCATTAAGGCGACGTGAACTTTTGCACCTCCTGCTATTCATGATATTCCCCATGCAAAGCGGGGCCGGGAGGGACGCAATGGCAGGGTTCGCCAGGGTAATGACAATTGCCGCACTGCTGGTGCTGACGGCTTGTTCAAAGGAGCCTTCACCGCCTGTCACCGAAGGCGTGACGGACGCGCTGCTGGCCAATCCTCCGGCAGGCGAGTGGCTCAATTACGGTGGAGACATTGGCGGCCAGCATTATTCCTCGCTCAATCTGATAAATGGCGGCAATATCGGTGAGCTGGGGCTGGCCTGGTTCGCCGATTTCGACACGGATCGCGGCCAGGAAGCGATCCCGCTGATTCATGACGGCGTGCTCTATCTCAGCACGGCGTGGAGCATGGTCAAGGCCTACGATGCGCGTAACGGCAAGCTCAAATGGTCCTACGATCCCAAGGTTCCCAAGGAAACGCTGGTCCGCGCCTGCTGCGATGCGGTCAATCGCGGCGTCGCGCTTTACGGCGACAAGGTCTATGTCGCTACCCTGGATGGACGCCTCGTCGCGCTTGAGCAGGCAACCGGCAAGGTCGTGTTCGAAAAGGTCGCCGTCCCGAACCAGCGGGACTACGCGATCACCGGCGCGCCACGCATTGCTAATGGACTGGTGCTGATCGGCAGTGGCGGCGCCGAGTTCAAGGCGCGGGGCTTCATCGGCGCCTTCGACGCGCAGACTGGCGAAGAAATCTGGCGGTTTCACACCACGCCCGGAAATCCTGCGGACGGTTTCGAAAGCGAGGCAATGGAGAAGGCCGCCAAGACCTGGTCGGGCGAATGGTGGAAATATGGCGGCGGCGGAACGGTCTGGGACGCGATAACCTTCGATCCGGTAACCGGGCTGGTGTATTTCGGCACCGGCAATGCCGCACCTTGGAGCCCTGCTGCCGCTGGTCGGGAAGGCGACAGTCTATACACCTCCTCCATCGTCGCCGTGGATGCCAGAACCGGTGAATACGCCTGGCATTACCAGGAAACGCCCGAGGATCGCTGGGACTATGACAGCGCATCGCCGATCATCGTTCGCGACCTGACGATTGAAGGAAAGACGCGGCGCGTGGTTATCCATGCGCCGAAGAACGGCTTCTTCTTTCTGTTCGACGCGAGCTCGGGCGAGTTGTTGAGCGGCACGAGCTATGCGCCGCAGAACTGGACGACGGGTATCGATCCGAAGACGGGCAAACCCACGATTACGCCTGAAGCGCGCTATGACGTCACCGGCAAGCCGTTCAGCTCCCTACCGGGCCCGATGGGCGCACACAGTTTCCATCCGATGAGCTACAATCCGAAGACAGGCCTCGTCTATGTGCCGACGAATTCGGGGAGCTCCCCCTTTGCATCGGACGATGATTGGCAACCGACCGAGGTTGGCTATCAGTCAGCTCAGGATCCGCTGCTTTGGGCTTTGCCGTCGGAAATTCCGGAAGATGGGGATGCGGCATCGATCAGCCTTGGAAATGGCGCGCTGATCGCCTGGGACCCGGTCTCGGCCAGGGAGGTGTGGCGGACCGAACTTCCCCTGTTGGGCAACGGCGGAGTGCTTTCCACGGCGGGCAATCTTGTATTCCAGGGGACGACAGGAGGCCTGTTCCACGCCTATTCGGCGGAAACCGGCAAGCAGCTGTGGTCGTTCGATGTGCAGAGTGGCGTGGTGGCCGCACCGATGAGCTATGCGCTCGACGGGGATCAGTATGTCGCAATCGTGGTCGGCTGGGGCGGGAGCTGGGGAGGGGCCGCGATCCAGTCGCCGGCCACCCGCAACATCAGCCGGGTGCTGGTGTTCAAGCTCGGCGCCAAGAACCAATTGCCACCTGTGATCGATCTTGAACTGGCACCTATCGATCCGCCGCCCTTCACAGGTACGGAAAAGCAAGTGATTGCCGGTGCCAGGATCTATGGCCGCTACTGCTTTGCCTGCCACGGAGCCTATGCGGTAGCCGGGGCACTTTATCCTGACCTGAGGCGTTCGGCGATGCTCGAGGATCCGAGCGCAATAGAGGCAATCGTTCTAGACGGCGCGCTCAAACACGACGGAATGGCGTCGTTCAAGGCGGCCATAGGCAAGAAGGATGCCGAGGCGATACGCCAATATCTCATCAAGCGGGCCAACGACAGCAAGGTGCTGGGCCAATGACTAGCAGCACAGCAAGGATGGCTCATGCTGCTTGAGATCGACCAGATCGGCCTGCTCGACGACGAGGAGATCGAACTTGATATCGCAGCCCTTGCACTCAGCGAACTCGATCACGCCGGGCTCGATCTCGAACCCTATCTCGATTTGCTCGACGAGATCGAAGGCCGTCTGGCCGAGGCGGGTGGTTCCGACCCAAGCGTTGAGCAGCAGGCTAAAGCGCTGTCGCAGGTCATCCACAGCGAATTCGGCTTCATCGGCGATGCCGACAGCTATGATGCTCCTCTCAACGCGGATTTCATTCGCGTACTCGATCGGCGGCGAGGCTTGCCGGTCAGCCTGTCGATTCTCTATTGCGCAGCCGCTCGCAGGCTTGGCTGGAGCGCCTATGCCCTGAACATGCCGGGTCACGTGCTTGCCCGGATCGGTGATGAGCCATTCGTCGTTATGACCCATTCAACGGCGGCATATCCGTCGACGAACGGCAGCTGGTGGCCCTCGTCCGGCAATTCCTGGGACCTGGAGCGCGTTTCTCGACTGAGTATCTTGCGCCCGTGCCAAACAGATCCACATTGTTGCGGTTGCTCATGAACCAGGCATCACGGGCCGAGCAGGGCGGCGATCCTGTTCGGGCGCTGGCGATGTACGACCGGATGACCAGGATCGCGCCGGGTAACCCCGACGGGTGGTGGGAACTTGCAAGGCTTCAGCTTGGGCTGCAGGACGTCGATGCGGCCAGGCACAGCCTCAGTGCCATGCTGGAAGTGACGCGCGATTCCGAACGCCGGAAACTGATAACGACTACGCTGGACGCCATTGCCGAGAGCTAGCCGAAATGGCGGACAGGGTGGGATCAGCCTATTCGTTATTTTTCAATAATAAAGTGTTGGCGCACCACCCGCATCGGGCCACGCGATTCTGCGGCGTCCCAGTGGCGTTGGCGAACCCTCCCACTGAGTCTCCAGACTGGTCAATACGCGAGGCAGCAAACTTTCCAGAAGATTTCGGTAAAAATGGGTCAGCATGATGGGCGGCATCGGATCTGGACGGCAAGGCGGCTTCGGGCGAGACAAAGTGGAGGGCTGTCGCTCGCTTGATGTCAACCGGCTTCAACGTGAAGGCTGCTTGCGAGATGATTGGTCCGGCGGCTGGCAGTGGACCCGTAACGGCGAACAGGCAGCTTCAATTCAACTGCGATCAGAACAAGACCGACTGCACCTCACTTACCGCATGCGCATCTGTGGAGGGGAATGGGAGGATGTGTCGGAGACGATCAATATTGTTAGCATTCCGTGTCGATTTGGTGGAGTCAGGCCCTATTTTGCTTGTCCTGGCATTGTGAATGGCGTCACTTGCGGCCGGCGTGTGGTCAAGCTCTACGGCGCCGGCCGCTACTTCCTGTGTCGGCACTGCTATCGTCTGACCTATTCGAGCAAGGCTGAAGGCGAGTGGGACCGGGCAGCGCGCCGCGCCAACAAGATCAGGCAAAAGCTGGGTGGCGAGGCTGGCATGGCTTCAGCATTTCCAGCACGCCCGAAGGGCATGTGGCGCCGGACTTACAGCCGCCTACAGGAAGAGGCCATTGAGGCAGAGCTTCAAGCCGAAGAGGCATTCGAGCTTCACGTAGCACACCTGATGCAACGCATCCTCGGCAAGAGCAGAGGGGCGCTCGGTCAGTCAAGGAGCTTCTGGCAATGAGCGATACCATACTACGATCAGAAGAAGCGGGCACCGAACTGACGCGGTTCAATGCGCTGCGCCATGGAATATTGTCCCGCTACACTGTTCTTCCCTGGGAGGATGGTCCCGAATACGATGCTTTGCTTTCTGCGCTGGTTGCCGAACACAATCCAGAAGGGCCAACCGAAGAGCATCTAGTCGAGGAACTCGCCGGCATTTTCTGGAGAAAACGGCGGCTTCGCCTCGCTGAGGGCGCCGCTCATCGGCGTGGTCTGTCCAAGACATTCTCTCCTTATCGAGAAACCGCCGAAGCCGCGCTCGCTCATATTGGCGAGGCGGGGAAGGGGGGCGAGGTATTGGATGCGATTCGTGCTACACAAGCTGCGACTGAACAGGACTTTCGCGACATGCAGGAGGACGAGGCCATGACCAGTCGTGCACTCGAAGTTCTCCGATCTAATCGTAACGATGCCTACGAAGCCGCGTTGGCTGAATTGCGTGAGGATACTCGTAATTGGTGGCATGAGTTGCTGGATCGGGAACCGGAGGAACTCGGTGAGAATGAAGAACGATCATCGCCCGATGTCGTTGGGCTAGAACAGTTCCTTGAAACGGAGGTGTTGACGTGGTTCGAGAGGCGCAGGAGAGAGCTTGAAAACCGCCCACTGCTTCGCGAGCAGGCATTCGGTGAAGCACTCGATCCCGATAAGCTGGAACGGTTGGGCCGCTACGAGGTCAGTCTGGACCGAAAGCTTGAATGCATCTTAACGATGCTGATCAAGTTACAGGAAATCTGCTAAAATTCTCCCCCGGAATAATCCGTTTCGCAATTTCACTCAGGCAAGGGATTTTTGACCGTGCTGAACCAAGGCTACAAGTGCGTCGTCGATTAGACTGTATATTAGGTTGATGTCTTCATGCGGGTCACTTCCGCGTGTTGTTTCGAGATCATGGTCCAGTTTGCACAAGAGCTTGGCGGTCTCGTCAGGCAGTATGAGTTGGGCAGTGGCGACAGAATTTTCAAACTGGCGCCTCGCGTTCCCGTAACGCTCTTTGAGTTCTATCTGATACTTCTCGGAGTATTTCTGGATTTGTTCAATCTCGTCCGACTGCCGCCCCAAAACGAGTCGCATTTCGCTTAATGCCGAGATGACATCAGCGTAGGCTGCTAACCGTCTTTCCCAGGTCTTTTCGACTTTGAAGCGCGCCAGTGCCCATCGGACTGCCAACCATGCGATTATTGCTGCACCAAGGCTCTGTAGCCCAAGCTTGCCAACCTCGAAGATGATCTGATCAACGGTCAAGATTGTCTTAGCCCCCTAGAACTGTGCCACTGTGTTTTCGAGGAAGGAGCATGAG
>CAYPFE010000026.1:0-13859 GCA_964409895.1 uncultured Novosphingobium sp. | reverse complement strand
GCACGCGCAGCGCCGATGCCAGCGGCGTACCGAAGCGTTCGGCCTGGACCATGGTGGTGACCACGCCCTGCAACGAATCGAGGTCGACGCGGTAGGCAAGGTTCTCGAATGCCATCTTGCGTTCGGTAAGGAACGAGAGTTCGATCGAGGTCAGGGAGAACTCGTCACCCAGTTCCGGATATGCGCGGGCCAGTTCCTTGGCGACGCGCTCGAAAGCAGCGTCGACCGTCAGGCCCGCTTCGGCGCAAATGACCAGCAGGTCGAGCGCGTCGGGCAGGCCCTTGCGGATTGCATCGGTGCGCTTGTTGATCATGTTCTGCACGAAGATGTCAGGCCCCTTGTAGCCCGCACCGACGAACAGCGCGAAGGCGCCGAACTTCTTCATTGAACCCCAGTCGGGGAAGTAATTGATGCCGTAAATGACCAGCGCGGCGATGGCTCCGAGTATGATCGGCCCGACCATGCGGGCGAAAATCACCGCGACGGCCCATTCCTTCTTGCGGATACCTGCCTGCGCAAGCTTTTGCGTTGCGTCTTTGACCTGGCTGTCCTGCAGAACCTTGAGCGAGGACAGGGCATTTTTCATCCTGTCCGTTGTTTCGTTCTTGCGGACAAGGCTTGCGCGCTTCTTGGCCGTAATGACGATACCGGCCTTCAACTGTTCGCGTCGGTCGGTGAGCGCCTTTACACGCTTGGCCATGGGATCGCGGACGGTAACCGCCGCGTAAATGGCCATGACGACCGCTCCTGCAGCGAGACCAGCAAGGATCGTTGCGACGAAGATTACGTCGAAGCCGAGGAGCTGTGGTCCGGCGGGTTGGTTAAGCATGATGTCCGCTTTCCCTGCTCAGATTTCGAAACTGACCATCTTGGCCATGATGAAGGCGCCGATGCTCATCCACACCAGGCCGCCAAGCCCAGTCACGATCAGGCGGTCGTCGGAGAAGAAGCCGGCAAGGTAATCTGGATTGATCCACCAGATCATAGCGAAGACGATGAACGGCAGAGAGCCGACGATATAGGCGGAGGCCTTGGATTCCGAGCTCATCGCCTTGATTTTCAGCTTCATCTGCGAGCGTTTGCGCAATACGTCGGCAAGGTTTGCCAGTGTCTCGACAAGGTTGCCGCCGGTCTCGCGCTGGATCGCAAGGGTAATGCAGAAGAAGTTGAACTCGGGCATGTTGAGGTTGTCGGCGGTTTCCTGAAGCGCGTCTTCGATGGTTCGACCAATCTTGATGCGCTGGGTTATCTGTCTGAATTCCTCGCCAACGGGGCCGGGGACTTCTGTGGCGACGACGCCAAGTGTCTCGGTCACCGGAAGGCCCGAGCGAAGGCCGCGCACAAGCAGTTCGATCGCGTCGGGGAACTTCACCGTAAAGCCGTTGGTCCGGCGCTTGATGAAAAAGCCCACTACAAAGTGAGGAATGCCAGCACCTGCGGCGACGCCCACACCCAACGACAGCATCGCTGCGCCAGATTTGATGTATACAAGCACCATTACCACTACCGCGATACCCACCGATGCATAGAGGTACTGGGTAACTGTCCAGGGCATGCCTGTACGATGCAGGCGTAGCATCAGGGCTTCGGCGCGGGAGCCGGAGCCGGCAATCTGGTGCAATTTGGGCTTCCGGGCAGCCACAGCCTTCTTCAGCTGGGCTTCCACCTTGTCCTTTGTGCTGTCCGAATGACGATAGCGCAGTGCCTGGAGTCGTCGCGCGGCGTTCTTCGCCGGCGACGGTCCGGCCAGGACCATGTAGCCAAGGACCATGGCTGCCATCAGCCCGACGGCAACGAGCAGGAGTAGTTGAAAGCTCATTGGCGTTGACCGCCTTTCCTCAATTCAGCGTCGCGAAGCTCTCTGTGCCACCTTGTCGGCATCACTCGGCTTCGACCGGCTCTTCCTGCATTTGCGGCTTTGAAGGCGCCTTGTCCTTCTTCGCCAGGATCGACTTGAGATCCAGCTTGCCAAGCAGCGATTTCCTAGAACCAACGCTGCCGCCGTCGTCCGTGCCTTCCCCTGTGCCCTGAATCATGTGACCAAGGCTGCGGATCGCAAGGCTCGCCTTGCTCGACCTGTTCGCATCGGCAAACGTCTGGCCAAGTTTTGCGGCGTTGCTGGCCGCCTTGACGTCGTAAGGAATCACAAGGTCGATCTTGCTCTCGATAGAGGCTTCGAAGTCGGCCTTGCTGATTTCCGCGACAGAAGGCTGGACCTTGTTGGCAACGACCATCACATTGGCGTGCGCTGCGTTGGTCTTCAGCCACGACAGTATGCGGATCGAATCACGCGCCGAAGCCAGCGTCAGTTCGGTCGCCACTACGACGACATTCACGTCGGCCATCAGCTGCGGGAAATTGATCAACATATGCCGCGGCATGTCGATGACGGTCATTTCGAAGGCCTGGCGGAATTCCTCCTCCAGCTGCATGAACGCACCGCCATCTGTCATGAGCGGCGAATTGATCGGCGCTTCGGCAGACAGGATAGCGAGGTTATCGTTCGCGCGGATCATAGCGCGTTCGATAAACAGGCCGTCGATGCGGCTTGGATTCTCGATCGCGTCGGTCAGTCCACGTCCAGGCTCAAGGTCGAGCGTGAGCGCGCCGGTACCGAAGTGGATATCGAGATCGAGCAAGGCTGTTGGCAGCTTGTCATCGGTGCTGAACAGCCAGGCGAGTGAAGTCGCCAGCGTAGAGGCGCCAACGCCGCCACGCGTTCCGATAATGGCCGTGGAAATGTGCTGTTTTGAGGTCCCGCCATCCTGGCTCTTTGTCGGAGTCGTGAAAACAGCCTGCGCCTGCGAAAGAGCATCGCGAACCTGCCCCGGCGAAAGCGGCTTGAGCAGATAGTCGTGAATGCCGCTGGCGATGAGGTCGCGATAAAGGCGCACATCGTTGACCTGGCCGACGGCCACAACGATTGTGCCAGGTTCGCAAACCTCTGCGAGCACGTTGATGTCGTTGAGCGGGTCGCCGCTTTCCGACAGGTCGACCAACAGGATGTTGGGGCTCGCCGTGATCGACAAGGCCTGGACAGCATTGCGCAATCCGCCCTTGTTACACTTCTCTGGCTGCCAGCCCATCTCGATGACGACCGGTCGCAGCACGCTGAGCGAGGCTTCGTCGCAGAGAAACGCTGCGAACATGTCGCGCCCGCCCTGGGCTCCTGGTTTCCAAGGTGCATTCATGACTTAGTTCTCCTTGGAACTGGTTTTTGCAAGGCCGCCCGAACCGGTCGTTGCAGCTTCGCGGTAGGCATCGATTGCCTTGCTTGAACTCATGATGACGGTAGCGCCCGTCTGATCCGCCCCCTTGATGAGGTGCTCGGGATCGGCGACCATCGAGGCGAGATTGCTGTTCGTCGCGCAACCATAGTTGCTGCTGGTTGCATTGGTCAGGTTGATGTCGGAATTGGCCGACCAGTCAGGGCAACCGGGCACGGTGGCCTTCGAACGCGTGATGACGATGCGGGCGGTTCCGGCCTGAACGTATCCGGGCGTCTGCGGCGTATCTTCGTTCAACAAGATCCCATAGCGCGAGGCGAGGGCGGCTACAGTAGCGCGCGTTGCCGAACTGCTGAGCGGATCGTCAATCGACAGGCGGTCGCCATATTTCAGGTCCATCGCTTCGAACCAGCCGGCAAGCCGGCGCTGTTCGGGCTGGGAAAGTCCGCCCGTGCCTGTGGAGACATCAAGCGTGTAATTCGTGCGTTCCACGACGGGCTGATGCACGCTGTAGAGCGAGCGGTTAGTCGGCATGCCGCCGCAGCCCGCGAGGACCAGCCCGAGCGAAAGGGCGAGAGCGGTACCGGTCGCCCGGTGCGCAGATGCGTAAGGTCGAGTCTTCATGGTCTTCGTCTCTCTTATTTCAAGCTGAAGCCGGGGGCGGGAGCGCTGGCGGCCTGTTGGTCAGCCTTGCGCGACTTTTTGCGCTTCTTCTTTCCGTCTCCGGATTCGACCTTGCCGACTTTCGGATTGGTCGAATTAAGCGTCTCTTTTGTTGTCGGGCCTGGTCGTTGACCACCCGATTCTCCGTCGGTTCCAAGCATGCCGAGCAGGCGCTGCAGCTCGTGCGGCGTGTTGAGACCGTCGGTCGGCAGCATGATGTCGCTGGCGTCGACAGGGTTGACGAGATACGGCGTCACGACGATCACCAGCTCGGTCTCACCCTTGCGGAAACTTGTCGAGCGGAAGAGATTGCCGATGATCGGGATGTCGCCCGCGCCTGGCGTCTTGTCGATGCTGTTCTGAGCAGCGTTGCTCATCAGGCCTGCGATCATGAAGCTCTGTCCAGAGCCGAGTTCCACGGTCGTTTCCGCACGCCGGATGGTGAGTGCGGGTATCTGGAAACCGTTGAAAGTCACGGCCCCCTGACCGGAGAGTTCGGAAACCTCCGGACGAACGCGGATCGAAATCCGGCCGTTATCAAGCACCGTTGGCGTGTAGGCCAAGCTGACACCGAATTTCCGGTATTCGATCGTTGTCGTGCCGAGACCCTGACTGAGCGGGATCGGGAACTCACCGCCGGCAAGGAACTCGGCGGTTTCGCCCGAAAGCGCGGTCAGGTTGGGCTGCGAAAGCGTGGTCACGAGACCCACTCGCTCACCGAGATCCAGCGCGCCAAGCAGGTTGAGGCCAAACAGTTTCCCGGCTCCGGCAAGTGTGGTGGCACCGAGAAGGGGTGATACTGACGATCCCTCTACCTCGATGAACGAACCCGGGTTCGTGGGATCGGGGATCAGTGTCTTGACCGTCTGGCCCATGCCCAATGTCTGGCCCGGTCCCGCATACTGGTTCGGCGCAAAGCCGGCGCGACCGCGGCCGATACCGAACTGGAAGCCGCTCGAGCCATCAATAGAGGTCAGGTTGGTGCCGATCTCGCGGACCAGCGAACGGCTGACCTCGGCGATGCGGACCTGCAGATTGACCTGCAGCGGCGTCGCCATCTTCAGACGGCTGATGACATTGGCATTGTCGCCCACGAATGCCTTGACGAGCCTTTCAGCTTCGGCGGCATCTTCGGGCGCCTTGACGGTGCCGGTCAGCAGGAACGTGCTTTCACCCATTGTCGAGACACCGATTCGGGCTTCGGGCATGGCGAGGCGAAGCATTGCATCGACGCTGTCGAGATTGGAGCCAACACGGACATTGGCGGACCAGATGATGTCGCCCTTGGCGTTGCTGGCGTAGACGGTGGTGGTGCCGCCGCCCTTGCCAAAGACATACATCTGGTTGGCCGACTTGATCTGGACGTCCGCAACGGCGTCGTTCGAGACGAACACGTCAGCCATATTACCCGGAACGCTGACCAGCTGGCCGTTTCCGATGGAGATCGAGAGGTCCTGGGCCGGACGGACCACCGACTGTGCCGAGGCGGGACCGGTCGAGGCGATGCTCACCGGCGCAAGGGCGCAAGCAGCGGTCATCATGGTCGTTATGAGGCGGGATTTCATGATCTTGCCCTTTGTGCCAGTTGCGTTCGATAGGAAGTTATTGGTCATTTGACTTACCTCCCTACCGGTACTTCGGTGGTGTTCTTGCCGCGGGTCACGCGGACGATCGGGCCGCGCGGAACCGAGGCCGATGGCAGGCCGGCGCGGTCGGCGATCGCGTTGATCGCGGTCGACATCATCTTCTGAGCGGCCTGGTCGGGAGACACGGGCTGGCTCTTGCGCTGGAAGCGAGAAACATCGCCGCCGGTCACATAAGTCGTCGCACCGTCGATCGGGCGGCTGACTGCCTTGCGCAGCAGGCGTTCTTCCTCGTCCTTGCTCGCGCCGGCGGGAACTTCGATTTCACCGCTGGCGAGAACCTGCTCGAGCTCGGCCTGATTGTCGGCCAGCGGACGCAGCGACAGGCTGAGCGTGCCGATGGTCTGGGCCACGGCAACTTTCTCGGCGATGCGAGGCGTCACTTCCAGCGTTACTGTGCGGAACGCCCGGACGACTGTCTTGCCGTTAACGGTTTCGGTCTGGGTCGACTGGTCGGTGGCAAGCACGCGCAGGTTGCGCAGGATCGTTTCGGCCGCCTTGAGGGGCATGCCTTCTCCACCCTTGACAGCCTGCGTCAGCACCAGGTCGACGCGGTCACCCGGGAAGACGAAGCCGCCGACACCGGTCTTGGCCGACACCGGGATGGTGATCGCGCGCATGCCCGGGCCGAGTGCCGCTGCAAGGAAGCCGCGATCGCCAGGGGCGACGAGCGCACCCTGCGTCAGCGGCTGGCCGGCCGTGACCTGGAAACGAACAACGGTTCCCAGCAGCTTGGTCATGTCCGCTTCACCGTCGATGAAGTATGCGTCCTGAACCAGCTCTTCGGGCCATGCCTGGAAGGAGACCGAATCGGCCGTGATGATCGTGCCTGTGGGCAGACCGCGCTGGGCGACCAGCACCTTGGGCCCCTGCGGCACTTCGGGTTTTGCTTCTGCACTCGGCGAACCGGCGCCGGCAAAAAGGGATCGCGCGGCAAAGGCGGTTCCGACTGCAACAAGCAGCGCAACGACCAGCAGCACCAGCTTCTTCTTATCCATGGCTAATCAAGCACCCTAGAGATTTCCCCAAGTTCGAAATGTGAACCTGTGGCAAAATGGTTAAAATCAAGTTCATCCGATGTGCGGTCCCGTTTGAATGGCCGGGAGGTATTGGTTTGCCAGGACCCAAAGCCCGGCAAACGAGATTGCGATCCCATAGGGAATCGCGACCTTGTCACTCTTCCGGCGCATGAAATGAATTCCGGCGAAGACGAGCGTAAGCACGCCTCCTGCCAGCGCCATGATGATGACAAGTTTGAGGAACCACATGGGCTCGATCCACAGCGCCAGAGCAGTCAGCAGCTTGACGTCACCGCCGCCCATCGCGCCCATCGCGAAAAGGCCGGCAAGGACGGCAAAGGTGCCTGCGGCAATCGCAAACTGAAAGCCGATAGCGGCAAGGTCGAGACCCGTGGCAAACCAGAAGAGTGGGGCACCCAGCGCAATGGCGGCATTCAGCCAGTTATCGATCTGACGACGACGCAGATCGGTAATGGCGGCCACAAGCAATGCGGTTGCCAATGCGATCAGCAATGCGTAGGTCAGAATGCCGCCTTGCATGTGGATGTCCCCTGTTCACGGACATCTCTACCGGTCATGACTTACCAAAATGTAACCAACGCTCACCGCCCAAAAAGTAACCATGTTCCGCCGCCGTTTTCGTCAGGTGCAGCCGGTGACCATTTCCCAGAATTTCACCATTGACCGCCGCGCGATCCCTCCGGGAGCGGTCGAATCCCGTTGGATGCTTGCCGATGGACAGGGCATTCGACGAATCGACTGGCACGTCCAAGAACCCCTTCAATGCGGCTCACTCCTATTCATGCCCGGGCGTTCGGATTTCTACGAAAAATACATTGAAGCTTTGCACCATTGGCACCGTCGCGGCTGGAACGTGACCTCTGCGGACTGGCGCGGGCAGGCGGGTTCGGGCAGGCTCGGAGCCGATCCGCTGACAGGGCATGTCGACGACTTTGGCATATGGGCTGAAGATCTGGAGAAATTGTGGGCCGAGTGGCGTGCTTCCACACCTGGACCTCATGTAATGGTCGCTCACTCCATGGGCGGGCATATCGTCTTAAGGGCGCTTGCCGAGGGGCGGATCGATCCCGATGCCTCGGTCCTCGTCGCGCCGATGCTGGGCCTGATGCCGAATTTCGGGGTAGTTCCCATCTCCTGGCTGCATGGTGCCATGCGATTCATGGCGTCGCGCGGCGACCCGAGACGGCCGGCATGGAAGGGAACCGAACGGCCTGGTTGGGCTCCCATCGACCGGATGTCGCGGCTGACGCATGACAAGCCGCGTTACGACGACGAAACCTGGTGGCGGACCGAGCGGCCTGAACTGGTCATGGGGGCCCCGAGCTGGGGCTGGATCGAAGCCGCCTATCGATCGGTCCGGCTGCTGTGCACGAAGGGTTTCCTCGAAGGGATTTCCGGCCCGGTCCTGATGATCGCGACGCGTGCCGACCGCTTGGTCGATTTCGATGCGATCGCGAAGGCCGCGGCAAGGATCGAGAATTGCCGACTGGAGGCATTCGGGCGTGAGGCACGCCACGAATTGCTGCGAGAAGAAGATAGCGTGCGGGACAAGATCTTGCGCCTCATCGACGATTTCCTCGACTCTGCGGCTGGGGGCGAAGCGTGACGGTACCTGAAGATCGCTACGATTTCGCGATTGTCGGAGCGGGAATGGCAGGCATGTCGCTCGCCGCTGCTACTGCGGGTAGTGGCCGGACGGTCGTGCTCGACGCCGAGGATCAGCCCGGTTACCACGCCACAGGCCGGTCGGCAGCATTCTGGACGGAAAGCTATGGCGGTCCGGGGGTGCAGCCGCTGACGACGGCATCGGGCCCATTTTTGCGGAGCGGAGGCTTCCTGACACCGCGTGGAGCGCTGACTTTGGCAGAAGCGAACCGGGAGAGCGAGCTGCGGGACTTTGCCGAGGCGCTGGGGGCGATGGGAATCCGGACCGAGCCGATGGATCGCGATGCCCTGATGGCGCGCGTGCCCGGCCTGCTCGACGGGTGGACCAGCGGCGTTCTCGAGCCAAGCTGCTGCGACATCGATGTGGCAGCGCTGCATCAGCACTATGTGTCGCAGTCGCGTCAGGCTGATGTCGAGATCATCAACCGGGCCAGGGTCGAGCACGTGGATCGCGAGGAGCGGGGCTGGCGATTGCGGCTGGCCAGTGGTGGCGAGATCACATGCGATGTGCTCGTCAACGCCGCCGGGGCCTGGGCAGACGAGATTGCGGGACTTGCTGGTGTCCGGAAGCTAGGCATCGTTCCGATGCGCCGCACGATCACACAGTTGAAGCTTTCGCAAGAGGTCCCAGTGGATTTGCCGTTGGTCCTCGATCTCGACGGGCGGTTCTATTTCAAGCCGGAATCGGGCCGGCTCTGGCTTTCTCCGCATGACGAGACGCCAAGTCCGCCCTGCGACGCCGCGCCCGAGGAAATCGACGTCGCGACCGCCATCGCGCGGCTTGAGGGCGTGGTTGACTGGAAGGTCGAACGGGTCGAGCGATCTTGGGCAGGATTGCGCAGCTTTGCTCCCGACAGGCTGCCGGTCTACGGCTTCGATCCGCGCGTTCCGGGTTTTTTCTGGTGCGTAGGGCAGGGCGGCTTCGGCATCCAGACCGCGCCTGCCGCTGCTGAGCTGGCGGCGTCGCTGCTGCTGGGACGGCAGGCTGGGCCGATCGATCCGGCACCCTATTTGCCCGACAGGTTCTAGCGTCTTTCGATGCCCATCCGTTCGAGCAGCCCCAGCAGCGAAGCCATGCAATCCCTTGCATGATCAATCGGGGGCTTTCCGGAAGCCGCACTTCGCACGCTGGGCACTTCGATGCCCCAGGGAATGTCGCGCGGAATGTTGCGCAGGAGGTCGGCGAGCGGGAAGGCGCCTTGCCCGGGAAATAAGCGTTCGCCCGAGGCTTCGATCAAAGCTTCCTCTTCGGTCAGTTGCAGCGGGCCGTCGTTGATCTGGATATGACGGATAAGATTGGTGTCGATGCCTGCGACATCGCCTGCATTTCCGCTGGAGCGCATCAGGTGCAGGGTGTCGAAGCAGATGCCGGCATTCGCGCCCGATGCGCGGACAAGTTCGCTGGCTTCGGCGAGCGTGCGCGTCCGGCCCATCGAAATCGGCTCGAGATTGATGCCAAGGCCGTATTCGCCCGCCATCTCGACCATCAGTGCGAGCAGATCGGCCGCTTCACTGCCACCAGGGCCGTCGAGGTGATAGGTGAGCGCCGCCTTCGCGCCCAGCCTTGAAGCGAGCTCAAACGCGGGACGATAGCCCTCGATCGCCTCTGCCGAGGCAAGGTCGAAAGCCTCGACCGAATGCACCTTCACCCCGGTGCTGTCGAGAGCGGCGAGGCAATCGCCAAGCATGGCCGGCGTCATAACCTGGCGCGGGTATTGCGATGGCGGATTGGTCCAGACGGTCACGGCGTCGAAGCCGGCCGTTCCGGCACATTCGATCAGCTCGGCCGGTGGCGTGTCGGTCATCGTCAGGCAATCGAGCGACAATTGCATCGCCGTTCCTCTCATTTATCCTGTCCCGGTTGCGACGCTATTTGCTGCGTGGCCTCGGGTCAAACCAATTGCCGGTTGACTAGCCCTGCATGCGCAATCAGTCTCCCGTTCAAACAGCAACGAAGTGGAGCGGGAGCAGCCGATGCCGGACAAGGCACAGATGATCGCGGCAATCGAGACCTATTGTCGGGCGGAAACCGAAGGCGACTGGGATGCGTTCATCGCCCTGTTCGCCGAGGAAGGCGTGCTCCACGAGGATCCGGTCGGCTACGCAAAGCGCCATGGCCGCGCGGGTCTGGAGGAGATCTGGGGTATGGCGCAGGCCGGCAAGGTCAACCTTACGTTGACGGGTGAGGCCATCGTCTGTGCCAATGAGGCGATCGCCATGATGCGTGCCGAGACCACGCATGAGGGGCAGAGCCGCGTCACCGAACCGATTATCGATCACTTCGTCTTTGATGAGGATGGCAAGATCACCAGCGTCCGCGCTTTCTACAATTTCTGAGCAAGTGGAAGCAGTGACCGCGTCCGCATCCCTTCAAGGCACCGCCATCGCCGACGTGCTGATCATCGGCGGTGGTGCTGCGGGCGGCGTGGCGGCGCTGGAACTGCAGCGGCAGGGCCTTTCTGTCGTGGCGCTCGAACAGGGCGAGTGGCACGACAAGGCCGAATTTCCGGGCGACAAGTGGAACTGGGAACTGGCGATGATGAAGGACTGGTCGCCCGATCCCGCAACGCGCGGGCGCTGGCAGGATTGCCCGATCGACCTGTCCACCTCCGACATGGCGGCGATGAATTTTGAAGGCGTCGGCGGCGGCACGGTGCTCTATACTGCGGTTTGGCCGCGCCTGTTGCCTTCGGACTTTGAGACGATGAGCCGCTTCGCCACGGGTCTGGACTGGCCGATTGGTTACGCTGAACTCGCGCCCTTTTACGACGAGACCGACCGGCAGGTCGGCATTTCCGGCATGGCGGGTGATCCGGCCTATGATGGCACCTGGGAGCCGCCGCTGCCGCCGCATCCGATGAGCCCCAAGCAGCTCGAAGTCGCGCGCGCCTTTCACCGGCGTGGCTGGCACTGGTGGCCAGGCCCTAACGCCGTGCTATCCGCGCCTTACGGTGGCAGGCGCTCCTGCGTCCAGCGCGGAACCTGCGCTTCGGGATGCAACGAGGGCGCCAAATGCACACTGGATGCGACGCATTGGCGGGGCTTCGTGGCAGCGGGCGGAACCCTGCTGACCGGAGCACGCGCCACAAGGATCACGCTCGACGAGGCAGGCCTCGCCAACGGCTGCGAGTGGATCGATCCCGGCGGCGTGCGGCATTTCCAGCCGGCGCGCAGCGTGCTGTGCGCGGCAAACGGTATCGGTACGCCGCGCCTGCTGCTGGCATCGGCCTGCGAGAGGTTTCCGGATGGCCTTGCCAACGGTTCGGATCAGGTCGGCCGCAACCTGATGATGCACCCGCTGTCGACGGTCTACGGCTGGTTCGAGGAACAGCTCGACAGCTGGCAGGGGCTCAACGGCTCGCAGCTGATCACCATGGAATTCGCGCAGACGGACCGCAGCCGGGGTTTTGTCGGCGGAACCAAGTGGTCGCTCCACCCGACCGGCTCGGGGCCGCTGATGGAGGCGTTCCGGCTGATTGCGGGCGGTTGCGATCCGCAGGCCTTCCACGCCGACTTCGCCCGCCGCTTCGGTCACGGGCTGATGTGGGCGATCCTTGCGGAAGACATGCCGGAGCCGGAAAACCGGGTCGTACTGTCCGAAACGATGACGGACAGTTCCGGCATGCCCGCGCCCCGGCTGGTCTACAGCACCAGCGACGATGCGCGCGCCTGCCTTGCCTTCGCCAGCGAACGTGCCGTCGAGATTTTCGAGGATGCCGGCGCCATCGAGACCCAGGCGGTCAGCCCGACCCCCTACAATGCGCATTTCATGGGCACGGCGCGGATGGGAAGAGATCCTGACAAATCGGTGGTCGATCCGTGGTGCATGAGCCACGAAATACCCAATCTCGGCGTGATCGACGGCAGCGTCTTCGTGACCTGTGGCAACGTCAACCCGACCGCGACGATTGCGGCCATCGCCCTGCGCACGGCGCGCCATTTGGCCGCGAGCCGTGGCAGTATCCCGATGGCGTCGCATGAGTCGCCTGTCGTGTTCGATGCAGGTCCCGCAGTGGCCCGGGCCGCCCAAGTGCAGCCAAATGCCGAGCCGCTCACGCCTGCCCAGCAGCAGCGGCTCGCCGCGCTTGGCGACGCGCTGATCCTGCCGGTTGATGGGCTTCCCGGGGGTGGCAGCGTGGCGATCGAAAGCGGGCTGGCGAACAAGGTGCTGGAGGAACGGCCCGACCTTGCCGAACCGCTAGCCCGGGCGCTTGGCGACGAGTCGATTGCCCATGTTCACGAGCTTGGCCAGAGCGATCCGCAAACCTGGATGGCAGCGATCACCGTGATTGCGGGCGCCTACTACCTCGATCCGCGCGTGCGCGAACGTGTCGGCTATCCCGGCCAGGAGGCGAGGCCGATCAGGCCCGATAACTATCCCGCCTATATCGAAGAGGGGCTGCTGGATCACTTGCTCGACGGCTCTTGGGCGGCGGCGCGGCAGGTGGTGGAACCCGTTCCGCAAGACTGAAGGAAGGAGAAGGTCATGGCACGATTGATTCTTCAGGACGCAACAATACTCGACGGCGACAATCCCGCCCGGCGCGGCGATGTGGTGATCGCCGGCGAAAGGATCGAAACGGTCGGCCGGGGCGAACCGCAAGCCGGAGACAGGGTCGTATCGCTCGGTGGCCGCACGGTGATGCCGGGCATGATCCTTGGACATTACCATGCCGGTTACTGGAACATGGGGCTGGGCAACGCTCCTTTGGGTCTCGACGCGCCGGCCCCGCTGCAGGCGGTGCGGGCCGCGAGCAACCTGAAACTCGCGCTGGAATGCGGCTTCACAGGCGTGATCGGGGCGGGCTCGCCCAACGGCATCGACGCAAGCATGAAGGCCGCGATCGCGGAGGGGACGATCACCGGGCCGAGGATGATGACCGGCAGCCGTGACGTCAGTTCGACAGGGCACAGCTCCGACAAGTCCTATCCCTCGCACTGGCAAATTGGTGCAAAGGGCGGGATCAACCGCGCAGATGGCCCGGATGCATTCCGCCGCGCCGTGCGCGAGGAAATCAAGGACGGGGCGGAAATCATCAAGATATTCGCCACCGACGGCCATGCGACCGGCGGGGACGGCAGCGGGCTCGAAATTTCCCGGGACGAGTTCAGGGCGGCGGTCGAAGCCGCTCACGAGCGGCGGGCCAAGACCCGGGCGCATATCGCCAATCGCGAATCCATCCTGTTCGCGCTGGACCTGGGCGTCCACATCATCGACCACGGCGACGGGTTCGACGAGGCCTGCATCGAGCGGATCCTCGAAGCTGGTGCATATCTGACGCCTTCGATGTTCTTTCCCAAGGTGATGATGGCGGCGATGCCCGGCAATCCGTTCACTGAGTTGATGAAGCTGCCCTATGTCGAAATGGCGGAAATCCTGCCGGTTGCGAACAAGGCCGGCGTCAAACTGCTGATCGGCGACGATTACGGCGCCGGGCCGTGCACACATGGCCGGTATGCCGAGGAACTCGAGCTCTACGTCGACGAAGTCGGCATTCCCGCGCTCGACGTCATTCGCTGGGCGACCAAGTACGGTGCCGAAGCGATGGGGCTGGGCGGCGAGACCGGAACGCTCGAAGCCGGCAAGCTTGCAGACCTCGTCGTCATCGACGGCGATCCGC